>JAHFTZ010000301.1 GCA_023265355.1 Terriglobus sp. | reverse complement strand
CGTCAGGATAGCGTACGCATCGCCTTCCTTCACAAGACCCATCGCAACACCTGCGACCGACCCCTTGAGGGTGATACCAGCCTGCATCAGTGCGAGCGATGCGCCGCAGACCGAAGCCATGGACGAAGAACCGTTGGACTCCGTGATGTCGGAGACGACGCGGAGGGTGTAAGGTGAATCCGCCTCGGGAGGAAGAACTGCCTCGATGGCGCGGTAGGCGAGAGCGCCATGACCCACTTCGCGACGGCTGGTTCCGGTCATACGTCCAACTTCACCAACACTATACGGCGGGAAGTTGTAGTGAAGCATGAACCGCTTCTTCTGCTCTCCCTCGTAGGATTCCATGCGTTGGGCATCATCGCCAGTGCCGAGTGTGGCGGTAACGAGCGCCTGGGTCTCGCCGCGTGTGAAGAGAGCGGAACCATGCGTGCGGGGGAGAATGCCGACTTCGATATCGATCGCGCGAATCTCATCGAAGGCGCGACGGTCAGGACGGATACGATCCTTCGTCACCTGGTTGCGGAAGATCTCCTCGCGGAGAAGCTCGTAGTACTTGCTGAGCTTCTTGGAAGCAGCGGCGTCGCCTTCGGGGAGAGCCTTCTTGAGCTCATCCTTGATCTCCTTGATCTTGGCGTAGCTGTCGATCTTGGCGTACTTCTGGGTGTCGAGGGCATCAGCGACACGATCGTAGACCTTGGACTTGAGGTCGTTGTAAAACTCCTGGTCGATCTCGATGGGGGTGACGCTGCGCTTCGTCTTGCCAGCCTTCGCAACGAGTTCATCGATTCCGGCGCAGATAAGCTTTACCTGCTCGTGACCGAATTCAATGGCGTCAATCACCTTGTCTTCCGGAATCTCCTTCGCACCGGACTCCACCATGACGATCCCGTCCTTGGTACCAGCAACGATAATGTTGATCAGGGAATCCTTGCGCTCGGTGTAAGTGGGGTTGACGATGAAGTTGCCATCGATCAGGCCGACGCGGACAGCGCCGATGGGTCCCTGGAAGGGCAGGTCCGAGAGCGAGATCGCGCAGGAGGCTGCGTTGATCGCGATGACGTCAGGGTCGTTTTCCTTGTCCGCGGAATAAACGAAAGCAATCACCTGGGTTTCGTTGCGGTAGCCATCCGGAAAGAGCGGACGGCAGGGACGATCAATCAGGCGGCAAGTAAGGATCTCTTTTTCAGAAGGACGACCTTCGCGCTTGATAAAGCCGCCAGGGATGCGCCCGCCGCCGTAAGCGGTCTCGCGATACTCCACGGTCAGGGGAAAGAAGTCGACGCCTTCCTTCGGATCAGGTGCGCCTACAGCGGTGGCTAGGATGACGGTGTCTCCCGAAGAGGTAAACGCCGCGCCGGATGCCTGCTTGGCAATGCGGCCCGTCTCAAAGGTAATGCGCTTGCCGCCGGCAAGTTCTACGGTCACTTCCTGTTTCATCGATGTGCTCTCTCTTTTATTTCTATTGTTGGAAGTCGTGGGCCGCGCGTCCTGAAGGTTTTCGCGGACAGGCGCAGGCGTGCAAAAGCGGCAAATCCTCTCCGGCACCCGTCGTATGGGTTGATGGGCGGAGAGGATTTGCGCATTGCATAAGAATCATTTAGGAAAGGATTTCGTCTTTCACTGGATGGCGCACTAGTATGCGCGAATGGCGCAGCAACTACTTGCGGATGCCGAGCTTTCCAATCACTTCGCGATACCGGTCAGAGTCATTCTTCTTCAGGTAATCGAGCAGACGACGACGCTTGCTGACGAGCATGAGGAGGCCGCGACGCGAGCCATGATCCTTCTTGTGCGTCTTGAAGTGCTCAGTAAGTTCGCCAATGCGTTCGCTGAGGATCGCGATCTGGACTTCCGGGCTGCCGGTGTCCGACTCATGCGTACGAAACTTGGAAATGATGTCAGATTTCTTTGCGGTTGCCAACACAGTTCTACGTTGCTCCTGCTTCTCTAGCTCTCAATGTCCACTCTAAGTGTCTGATAGAGGATACCATTTCGTTCGTTTATCAGCAATTTCCAACTGATTTCTTGTACAAGGTTTCAGCACACCACAAACCGGTAAATGAGCCACGTTCCGATCACCACCCCGGATCCCGGCCAATCTTCAAGAAAATCGATAACTGAAGATCTCATTTTCCCATTCTGGAATTTCGTAGATTTTATTTGGAGCTGCCCCTAGAATGGCGCGCACATCATTTTTCGAAGGAGAAGCGTCCTATGCCCAAATTAGTCTTCCCCGGCACCACCCTTATGGCGGGCAGCCAGAACAGCGAAGCGATTACTGCAATCCAAAATCGTCTGGTTGCCGTGGGTTGCGGCCCCGTCGATGTCGACGGCAAATACGGCGCAGAAACCGCCGCCGCCGTAGAGCACTTTCAGGCTCGCTCAGTGGATCGCAACGGAATACCGCTTCTGATCGACGGAAAAGTGGGGCCGACGACCTGGTCTGTGCTCTTTGGCGACCGCACGGTTCCTACTCTCACGAAGACGAAGGCAGCGTCGCCACTGCTCAAAAAGGTTCTTACAATCGCCGCCGGGGAGATCGGAACGATGGAAGTACCGCCGGGCTCAAACCGAGGGCCGGAGGTGGATATTTACATCAAAACCACGGGTCTCGATCCTGCGGGCCATTTTGCGTGGTGTACCTGTTTTGTTTACTGGTGCTTCAACAAGGCCTCGGGAACGCTTGACGTCCCGAACCCCTGCCCCAAGACACCGGGCGTACTCGCCCACTGGGCCGCCGCGAATAAGGTGACCTCCGCCCGCCGTATCCTTCCGGAAGAAGCCCAGGCGGAGCCCTCGCTCATCGTTCCGGGAACACTGTTTCTGCTTCGTACGTCAGGAGTGGCAGGACACATCGGGTTCATCGAAGAGATACAAGGCAATCAGCTCACGACGATCGAAGGGAACACCAACGATGGCGGCAGCCGCGAAGGCATCGGAGTCTATCGGCGTACGACGCGGACGATCCGCCAGGTGAACCTTGGTTTTGTGCTTTACTCCTGAAATTGCAGGCTCAGGTGATGGTATTCGACCTGGGCCGAGTTCTCTTAGAGTGAGCTGCGCTGCCCCGGTCGGATGGGTTCGTAGTTTTGAATAGGCGCTGCTGGAGCGGGGCGATCTGAGCGGTTCTTGAAGGCATCCCGCATGGCGGCAAAGGCGGGCTTGGCTTGGAAGTCTGCGTCAAACGGAAGCGGGCGCTGCGGAAGCTTGTCGGCGCGAGCATTTTTATTGTTGAGCCATGTCCCCCGGTCGGTAAGGCCCCAGGTAAGAACCGCGCGGACGGAGGAGTCCGGCAGAACTGTGCTTAGGTAGTCGCGGTAGGTTTTAGCGACACCCTCATCCCGCGCATCTTGATCTCCGGGGAGGGCGCGGTCGTTCACATCGAGCTCCGTAATAAAGACCTGGAGATTCAGAGCGCGGCACTCCATAAGGAAGCGCTGCAGACCCTGACCGTAGCGGTTCTCTCCGCCAGCGGTAAGATGCGCCTGGATGCCCATGGCATCGATCGGCACATTCCGCGCCTTGAGGCGGCGGAGAAGAAGCAGTGTGGCCGCGCGCCGTTGCTCAGAATATGAACTCTCTGTGTCGAGCCCGTACTCGTTGTACGTCAGCAGTGCTGCCGGATCAGCCTGCCTCGCCGTGCGATAGGCGACTTCCAGATAATCGTCTCCGACATAGCGGAGCCACGGCGTCATACGCATGCCGTCAGGCCTTCCCTGCTCCGGGGCGATGGCTTCGTTCACTACATCCCAGGAATGGATGCGACCTGCGTAGCGGGAGGCCACGGTTTGAATGTGCTCCACCATGAGCTGGCGCGCGTTGTCCTGGTTGATGCCAGCTTCAAGCCACTTCGGTATTGCCTCGTGCCAGACAAAGTTGTGTCCACGGATTTTGATCCGATGTTCTTCGGCAAAGGCCACGAG
>JAHFTZ010000300.1 GCA_023265355.1 Terriglobus sp. | reverse complement strand
CGGCAGACTCCATCATAGCTATTCAGCGCCGCCGCGCAGAGTACGGATGAACTGACCCACAGCCTGGGCGGCTTCCGTCGCAGGGGTATCTTCAATCAACTTCACGATGGCGGAGCCCACCACGGCAGCATCTGCAAACTTGGCAATCGCAGCGACATGCTCCGGATTCGAGACGCCGAACCCGATCGCAATCGGAAGATCGCCCGCGAATTTGCGCAGCCGCGCCACGAGATCTTCCGCCTCGCTGGTGAACGCGGAGGTCTGCGTCCCCGTGATGCCCGTGCGTGAAATCGCGTAGATGAAGCCCTGCGAGTTTTCTGCGATCGCCTTCAGGCGCGCATCCGGGCTCGTCGGCGCAGCCAGAAAGATGGGCTTCAGGTCATTCGCGTGCATCGCGGCAAGATACTCGTCCGCTTCTTCGACGATCATGTCCGTCAACAGAACGCCGTCCGCGCCGCTCTCTTTGGCAAGCTTGCAGAACTCTGCCATACCTACGCGCACCACGGGATTCAGATAGCTGAACAACACGATCCCGGCATCGGGACGCGCCTCGCGGATCTTCTTCGAAAGGGCAAGCACATCGGTCAAACGAGTCCCGCGCGCCACCGCGCGTTCACTCGCCCGCTGGATCACAGGACCATCCGCCAGAGGGTCGGAGAATGGAACACCAAGCTCCAGCACCTCCGCGCCGTTATCTAGTGCGGCCAAAGCAATGTTGTACGTCGTGTCGAGATCGGGATCGCCCACGGTCAGGTAGACGACGATGCTGGGTTTGTTCCTGAAGGAGATGGCCATGATTATTTGGCTCCCTTCAGATCCAGCTCACGCGAAATGATGCCCATGTCCTTGTCGCCACGCCCCGAGAGATTCACCATGATGGA
Organism: Terriglobus sp.; assembly: GCA_023265355.1. GTDB lineage: Bacteria > Acidobacteriota > Terriglobia > Terriglobales > Acidobacteriaceae > Terriglobus. The sequence continues at coordinate 3,052 of JAHFTZ010000300.1, read as the reverse complement.
TGCCGTCTTCGGCAACGTTGGCGCAAGCTTCAGCGCCTCGGCTACAGCATGCGCGCTCTCCAGCGCAGGCAAAATTCCCTCCGTGCGTGAGAGCACCTTGGTTGCGTTCAATGCCTCGTCGTCCGTAGCAGAGGTGTACTCCGCGCGCTTGGAGTCATGCAGCATGGCATGCTCCGGCCCAACGCTGGCATAGTCCAGACCCGCAGAAACCGAGTGCGTCGAAGCCACCTGTCCCGCATCGTTCTGTAGAACATACGAGTACGTTCCCTGCAAAACTCCAGGCAGGCCACCCTTGAAGCGTGCGGCATGCTCGCCCAGCGCCGTTCCGCGGCCACCGGCTTCCACGCCGATCAGACGCACATTCTCATCCGGAAGAAACTCGTAGAACGCGCCGATCGCATTCGATCCGCCGCCGACACACGCCACCACAACGTCGGGCAGTTTGCCCTCCTGCTCCAGGAACTGGCGTCGAGCCTCAATCGAAATCACACGATGAAAGTCGCGCACTATGGTGGGATAAGGATGCGACCCAAGCGCCGAACCCAGGATGTAAAACGTCGTCCGTACATTCGTCACCCAGTCGCGCATCGCCTCGTTAATGGCGTCTTTCAGCGTGGCCGAACCCGAAGCCACACCGCGCACCTCCGCGCCCAGCAGACGCATGCGGTACACATTCAACTCCTGGCGACGCATGTCCTCTTCGCCCATGTAGATGACGCATTCCATGCCAAAGAGCGCACACACCGTCGCCGTCGCAACGCCGTGCTGGCCCGCGCCGGTCTCCGCAATGATGCGCTGCTTGCCCATGCGACGCGCCAGCATACCCTGGCCGAGCGCATTGTTGATCTTGTGCGCACCGGTGTGGAGCAGATCCTCGCGCTTCAGATAAATCTTCGCTCCGCCCGCCTCCTCGCTCAGACGCTTCGCGTAGTAGAGCGGCGTGGGGCGACCACAGTAGTTCTTCAGCAGGTCGGCAAGCTCGGCCTGAAACGCCACGTCTTCCTTGGCTTCCGCGTAGGCCTGCTCCAGCTCCTGAAGCGCCGCCATCAGCGTCTCCGGCACGTAGCGGCCGCCATAGGCGCCAAAGCGCCCCGCACCCAGGGTGCGCATGACTTCTGTCGTAGAGGTAAGAACGGTTTCGGGCACGATGTAACTCCTGTCAAATCGAAAAAGCGAAAGCCGCGACCTGGTTTGGGTCGCGGCTCCGGTGGATGTCGTCTGAAACTTTCGCTCTGCGGGTGGTGCAGTGTTGCAGGCCTGCCCGTTTAGAGAGAGTTGACTCCGCCGTTGCCGCTCCTGAAACGCCAGGAGCGGTACGTAAATCCCGTAAACGGACGGAAGTAGTTCATATCGTTTTAGAGATTACACGGTTCGACCTTTGGTGTGCAAGGCACGCGAAGAAGAGGGGGAGGGATTTTCTTGGACTGTTCGTGGCAGTCCGCGATCAGGCCTCGGCCTATCCAGAATTTTCGCTGAGTGCATTGGCGATTTGACGCCATTCCATAGCCGTAGCTTAAGAAACGCCTGTTTATCAGGATTTATGCTCCAACATGGAGCAGGTAAACAGCACATCTAAGCAACCAGATATATGTGCACCGAGGTAACATCTTGCGGATGAGGTTGGACCGGTCCTGAATTACCCTCGAATCGTGAGCAAGCCACTCGATTTCGCATGGATAGATCAACGGCTAAAGGAACGATCGCAGGACCGGAAAGCAAAGCGGATTGCTGAGCTAAGCCCCAGCGTCAAAATAATTGACGCGAGCAAATTTCCCATCGCCATCAACGACCTGGCCCGAACAATAATTAACAAACTGGAGCGGGAGGGCCACACTATAACGGGCCTTCCCGACAACGGCGAGGAAATCTGCCTAATTTTGAGGCAGGTCTCTCAAACGTACAACCTAATTCAATTCATCAATGCCGATGACACTCGTTTCGAAAACTATGGATATCGCAGCGCTTACAGTTTCGTTTCACTACCTCTTGTGAGAACGATGATTGATGGGCTTTACAACTGCACGGCCATGCTCGAAGATCCCCCGAGCGCACGTAGATACATGATTAGTGGATACTTTCGTATGCGAGAGACATTGCAGGCCAAAGAGGCTGCCTATGCAGACAAACCGGAATGGGTGGAAGCGCTGAAATCACAGCGACGCTCGTACGAGGCAGGGCTGCACATCAACGGAATCTCCGCAGCCGAGTTAGATGACGGGAAGAACAAATGGCCGCTACTAGGCGAATATCTCAAAGGTGCGGACAACTCTCACAAGCAAATGCTACGCAAGCTGACATTGGGCTTCTGGAGAGAGTATTCGTCCATCTCTCACGCGAGCTTCGATGGCTTGACCCAAATTTTTCCCTTCCTTATGGGCCATGACATTCCGGTTCGGCTTCATGAGAGGCTCGACGACGCGACCGAACGCTCCCTAGCTTTGCATGTATTTCGTGCCGCAGGACTGCTGATGTGCTTGGTGACCGAGATCCAGCACTCTTGCCGGTTCAAGGGAGCAAACATTGATCAGCGACTGTCTGAGATTTGGGATTCGATGCTTGAGATCTACGAAGTCAAAGAGTTGTACGAACTCCGCTACCGTTCCCTGCTAAAAAGGACCACCTTGTAGAGGAGCTGCTGCACAATTTGCAGATTCTGAAGTACCCGTGTTTTGGAGGGTACAAACTTCGGAGTGAACCTTATCGCATCGACGCCGATGCGTACTCGCAAATCTCCTTTTGACATTCTTTCTATGCCTGATGCAGCTTATGTATCAAGTGCCAACAGGATTACCCAGATCCTTGATTTTGAAGACGACCGCATAGGCTCCCACGGCATCCAATCTTCTCGCACGACGTATCGGAGACATTCCGCAATCGCTCAGATCTCTGACGAAGCTACTTCGAGAGGAGCACATCATGGCGTTCACGAAAACGATTTCCACCCTGTTTCTTCTGGCGACTTTCTCTCTCCCTGCTGTGATCGCAGCCCAGGACACGGCGGAGGAACGGCGTCATCGCCAAGCCCAGCGCTCGCAGGATGCGCACGATAAAG
>JAHFTZ010000299.1 GCA_023265355.1 Terriglobus sp. | reverse complement strand
CCGGATTCCAGCTCGAGGATCAGCAACGCCAGATCGATCTTGCCATCCGGCAGGCGTTTTCGCGCATGCTCTATGCGCAGAAGGCAATGGGCATCGCTCGTGAAAATCTCTCGGGGTACCAGAAGACTGTTGCGCTCATGAAGGTTCGTCTCGACGCAGGTGCGATGGATCAGACCGACTTCGACCGCGTAGAGTTGCAGCTCTCCGGCTTCGAATCCGATCTGGACAACGCCCAGTTGGCGCTCCGGCAGGGAAGCATCGCCCTGCAAACGCTCATGGGTGCAGCCACGCCCAACGATCAGTTTGATATCGTAGGAACGCTCGATCCACCGACCATCACCGCGAGCATCGATCAACTGCGCAGCGATGCCCTGGCGAATCGTCCCGATCTAAAGGCCTCCAAGGCGCAGGTAGACGTCAGCACGGCGGGTGTAAAGCAAGCCATCGCAAACGGAACGTCCGACCCCACGTTGGAGGGCGAGTACGAGCGCGCGGGAAGGGCGAACACCGTCGGTGGAAGTCTCAACTTCCCACTCCGCATCTTCGATCGCAACCAGGGTGAAAAGGAACGCGCGAAGTACGAGCTGGAGAGCAGTCGACTCGCTCTCACCGCCTCGCAGATCCAGGTGCTCTCCGATGTGGACAGTGCGTGGGCCGGTTACCTCACCGCGCAGTCCCAGGCAGCGCGCTACCGGTCCAAGTATCTGGCGGAGGCAGCGCACGTTCGCGACAACCTGCAGTTCAGCTATCGCAACGGCAATGCGACCCTCCTCGATTATCTCAGCGCCCTCTCCGACTATCGGCAGATCAACCTCACAGCCTTGAATGCAGATCTGCAGCTCCTGCTCTCGCTCGAGCAACTCAGCTACGCCACACATACGGAGATCCTTCCATGAACAGGTTTCGCGTCACGTCCCCATTTGATCTCTGCCGGGTCTTCGCATTCGGTTGTCTTCTTCCGTTCGCTCTTGCCGGTTGCAAGCACGAAGCTGCACCCGCGCCCGATCTGCCCAAGGCGAATCTGAAGGTGGAAACAGTCCACATGCAGAACGTCGGCGACACGCTTGAGATTCCCGGGCGCGTCGAAGCAGACCCCGAGCACCTGGTGCATATCTACGCGCCGCTCAGTGGGCGTCTCCTGAATCTCAAACTAACCGCAGGCCAGGAAGTCCGAAAGGGGCAGGCCATCGCCATGCTGCAGAGCGGCGATGTCGCACAGGCACGTGCTGACTTTGAGAAGGCACACATCGAAGTTCTTCGCGCCGATCATGCTTTAGAACGCGGCAAGCTCCTTGTCGCGCATGAAGTCATGTCCCTATCAGACTTTCAGGACCTTCAGGCCGCAGACGACGCAGCGCACGCCGAGCAGGAGCGAGCGCGCCAGCGTATCCACGAACTCGGATTCTCCGAGAATGGCACGTCCGACATGACTGCCATCACCTCGCCCATTACCGGCACGGCGCTGGAAGTTGGTACTGCAAGCGGGGAGATGCAGCGTTCGCTGGAGACGACGAATGCGATTGCTACCGTGGCAAATCTGGACACAGTCTGGATAACCGGCGATCTCTTTGAACACGACCTCGCCGCTGTGCCCTTGCATCGTCCCGTGGACGTGCTCTTCTCCGCTTATCCCGGAGAGACCTTCCATGGCACGGTTGCCAACATCGGCGACTCTCTCGATCCCACAACGCACGCGGTGAAGGTTCGTGTGGTGTTGGCAAATCCAGGCCACCGTCTGAAGCCTGCCATGTTCGCTACCCTCCGCATCGTTCGCCCGTCGGTCACGCGCATCCTCGTGCCAGTCGATGCCGTTCTGCACGACGGTGATGTCACCGAGGTCTACGTCCCGTCCTCCGACGGCAAGTACACGCTGCGGCCGGTTGTGATTGGACCCACGCGCGGCAAGCAGATTGAGATCGTCTCCGGTCTCCAGGACGGCGACAGGATCGTAACCGAAGGCGCAGCGTTTCTGCGGGAACCGGTAGGAGACTAAGCGTGGCCTCATTTCTTAAAGCTCTCCTTCGCTATCGCACCATGGTCCTTATCCTGCTTGTGGCTGCTCTGGCAGCGGGCACCTTCGGTGCTTTGAAGCTCGATGTCGAGGCCTACCCTGACCCCTCGCCACCCCTCGTCGAACTCATCACGCAGAACCCTGCGTGGTCTGCCGAGGAGATCGAACAGCAGGTCACCGCTCCCATCGAACTGACGCTCAACGGAACGCCGCAGCTGGAGCAGATTCGCTCCATCAGCATCTTCGGTCTGAGCGACGTCAAGCTCTACTTCAAGTTCTCCAGCGAACTCTTCCGCGACCGTCAGGAAGTGCTCGCACGTCTGCAAACGCTGCAACTGCCCATGAATCTGCAGCCGCAGCTCTCGCCCTGGTCGCCCATCGGTGAGATCTATCGCTATCAGCTCAGCGGAGCGTACTCTCTCAACGATCTCAAGGCAACACAGGACTGGCTCGTTCGTCGCGAACTCAAGCAGGTCCCCGGTGTCGTCGACATCACCACCTTTGGCGGAACGACGAAGCAGTATCAAATCGAGCCCGACCCCAACAAGCTGCTGGCCTACGGCGTTACTTTGCCTCAGGTCATCACGGCCATTCAAAGCAGCAACGCGAACGCCGGTGGCAACTATCTCTCAATCGGCGAGCAGAATGTCAACGTTCGTTCCGTCGGTTTGCTGCGAAGCATGGACGATGTCGGCGCAGTCGTCGTTGCGCAGAAGAATGGCACGCCCGTGCTCGTTCGCGATGTGGCTACGGTAAAGGAGGGCTTCCAACCGCGACTCGGCAAGATCGGCCGCAACGATCAGAAGGACATAGTTGAAGCCATCGTTCTGCTGCAGAAGGACGAACAGAGTATCCCCGCGCTGGAGGCTCTCAAGAAGAAGATCAAGGAGTTGAACACCGGCTCTCTGCTTCCTGCGGGAATGCACATCAGCACGATCTATGACCGTACGCGTCTGATCGATCTGACCACGCACACCGTGAAGCACGTCATCCTCACCGGCCTCTTCCTGGTGACGCTGATCCTGCTGCTGATGCTGGGTGATCTCCGTACAACGCTCATCGCGGCAGCCACGATTCCCTTCGCTGTGCTGTTCTCTTTTTCGATGATGGCGCTCACCGGACACTCGGCCAACCTCATCTCCATCGGCGCGATCGACTTCGGCATTCTTGTGGATGCGTCCATCATCGTGCTCGAAAGCTCTTTCCGCAGACTCTCGCGGTGCGAACCCGGACAGACGACCGCAGGTGCCATCGTGCAGGGCGTACAGGATGCAGCGCGTCCTGTACTCTTCTCCACGCTGATCATTCTCGTCGCCTTCATCCCTCTCTTCACCATGCAGGGCGTTCCCGGCAAGATCTTCGCTCCCATGTCGGTGACGTACGGGTTTGCGCTGACAGGCGCGCTGATCTTCGCGCTTGTCTTCGCTCCTGTTCTGAGCGATGTCTTCGCGAAGAAGCAGCCAGTGACAGCGACGACCAAGCCAACGGCGCATACCTCGCATGAAGACGAAGGCACATGGCTCAGCCGCTTCTTCGCGCATCACTACGCCTACATGCTCGACGGCGTCCTGCGTGTGCCGAAACTGATCTGGGGCGTGGCCGGTATAGCAATGATCGGAGCGATCCTGCTCTTTATCTTCGCCGTCGGTGGTGAGTTTATGCCGCCGCTCGAAGAGGGCAACCTCTGGATCCGCGTCACACTTCCGCAGGACATCTCGTTCGAACGCGCAGCGGCGCTGGGCGACCAGCTTCGCGCCGACATGGCGAAGTTTCCCGAGATCACGCAGGTCGTCTCCCAGGTCGGTCGACCGGACGACGGCACAGACGTTACGACCTTCAACAATCTTGAGTTCGGCGTTCAGCTCAAACCATCGAGCGAATGGCCGAAGGAGCTGCACGGCGACAAAGACGAACTGATCCAG
>JAHFTZ010000298.1 GCA_023265355.1 Terriglobus sp. | reverse complement strand
GGAGGCCGCACGCGGTCGAGGGCGCTTCTTAATCAACCTTGAAGAGCAGGTCGAAGATCTCGGTGTCGTCATAGAGGCGCGCCCAGAGATAGTTTTTGCAGAGCGTAATCTGCACGCGATCCGCGTTGAGCTGCGCGCCGTGGTTGCAGAGGATGCGTGCGCGTTCGCTCGCGGTGAACGTGTTGTGGATGATGATCTCGTTCGAAGACGCCTCCGGTGCGCTGGGGCCTTCGTGTTTGTGCGCCTGATGAAGCAGAAAGTCGGAGGGCTTAATGAAGCAGGCCTTTGTGGTGCAGCCCGTCATCTTCTCCAGGGCGAACATGAGTTCGTAGTCGACGTTGCGAAGAAAGCCAAGCAGCACTTGCCTGGTAGCGCCGACGTAGTGCACGGGAACAGCGAGGCTCGAGGACGCGAGCAAGGAAGGAATAAGGATGCCTGTAATCTTTGCCGGGCCCGGCAGCGGGTTGTAGACAGGGCAGCCCGATAACGCCGCGCGAGCCGCAGTGACCTGCACCTCTGTGACATAGCCGTTCTGCACGAAGAGTTCGCCCGCATCGCCACCTTCACTCTGAAGATGCTCATTGGAGATGCGAAGCTGTTCAGGCGTGAGAAGTCCGCGAGCGATCAACTCGAGACCGAGCGGCATGCTTGTCTTCGCTGGAGCGTGGCGCGACCGCGTGACCAGGGCCTCTGTGAACTGCTCTTCGGCAGCGCCGTAAAAGCAGACGTAGCTGCAGTACCAGGCCTCGCCCAGATGCACACCGACTTTGCGCGTATTCAGAACACCGACACTGAGTCCGCGACTGCACTTGGGATGGTCGCACGTTCTGCGCTTCCAGCTCGAGAGCCAGCGACCACTAGCCGCTTTTAGAGAGACAAGCACTTTATCCTCGACTTCGTTGATTCAGTAAAAATGTTTACCGCAGCATGGTGTGGGTCAGCTGCTGTGGGACTTCGGTGATGCGAAGGCCGTAGTTTCCATCGATGACGACCGCTTCACCGCGTGCAATGACTTTGCCTTCGAGCAGAAGTTCCACGGGTTCTTCCACCTGGCGATCGAGTTCGATCACGGATCCGCTGGTTAACTCCAGGACTTCGCGAAGCGTAAGGCTCCGTTGGCCGAAGCGCAGAGTGACGGAGAGTTCGACGTCGAGCACGAGGTCAAGATTTACAGCCTCTGTGGGTTCGAGATCGGTGTAGACAGGGTCGTTGCGAAAACTCTGTCTCGGCACGGATTCCGGCATCGAGTCATCAGACATCGAGTCCTGCGTGGATTCGGTCATCGCTTCTTCAGGGGCCGCTGGCTCAACGAGAGCCTTGGCCAGAGCGGGCGAGACAACCATCTGCGCGAGCAGATCGAGGCCCTGTCCATCGCTCAGGCTGAAGGTCAGCGCGCCGGGAGCTTGAGACAGAGGAGCCGTTGAAGTCGCGGCCGTAGCTGTGAAGATGCCGTGTTCTTCGGCGCAGGACTCGCAGAAGGTTGCGAGTGCAGATTCGACGAGATCGGTGAGCGCCTTCATCTCCGCTTCATCCAGACCACTGCTCATCTCGGAGATAAGTGCGGAGGCGAGGGCGCAGGCGCTGGTGATCGAAAGGTTCAGATGCAGGTCGCCCTTGAGACTTCCGGCAAACGTAATCGTGGCTGCAAATCCGTCATCCTGCGGATCCTCATCTTGGGATGGGGGCGGTTCGGGCTGTGCCACGCCACCTTCCCATGTCGCGCCACAGCGGGCGGACACAACCTTGAGCAGTGCCTGATGAAAGCCTGCAGCAAACGACTTGAGTGCGATTTCGGGTGTGGCTGCGCTCATCAAAACTCCTTGAGGCTGGCGGATTCCTGGGAACGCGCGAGCAGTTGTGTCGCCTTCATGGCGCCGTTGCGCACGGGAATCGATTCGAAGATCTCTACGGTGTCCACCGTCAGTCGGCCAGGACTACCGACCGGTGCCTTCATCTTCAATTGCATTCCCGGCTTGAGGCCGATGAGGTCTTTGACCAGAACGCGCATATCGGTGATATCCGCTGCGAGTGTGAAGTTGCAGTCGAGAATCCGTTCCTTCAAGCTGGACTTGGCGTTATTGCGTGCGCTCGAAGTTCTCTTGGAGTGTGCCGCCATGAGCTGGCGGAGAAGAAAGCCCACGAACGACGTGGGGAGAATGATCTTCATCAATCCCGTTGCGCCTCCCGCTGTCATCTGGAACATCAGGATCACGAGTTTTTCATTGACGGGGAAGACCTGGGGAATCATCGGAACCTTGATGCAGCTGCCCGGCGTGAGCGCAAGATTGAGTGTCTTCCATGACTTCTCCAGTTGGGCCAGCACCAGCTCGGAGATACTCTGCAGCATCTCTTCGTCGATGTCTGTCAGCTCGCGTAATTCTTCGTTGACGGTTCCATCGCCGCCGAGCAGTAGATCGATGATGGGGAAGACGAGCGGAACTCCGACTTCGAGAAGAAAGTTGCTCTCCATGATGTTCAGAGCGCAACGCATCAGGTAAGCATTGGGGCTGACGTCTTTGATGTAGTCCGGCACCGCCATCTGTTCCAGCGAAATCAGCTTCAACTCCAGGCTGGTTCCGAGATAGATTTCGAGCGAACTGGCAGCGTTGGCGGCAAATTTTTCGTGCAGGGTATTCAGAATGCGGGCGTTGTCATTGGACAGGCGACCAGCATAGCGGAAGTTGCAGGCGTGGATGGTGTGCCGAGTAGGGCTGGCCGCTTGCTTCTGCCTGCCCGTGGCGCTCGCGTTCTGAGAGTTCATGCATGTCTCATAGCGGATACGGTTCCAAAGGAAGGACGTGTCGCCGCGGTCATCTTGCGGGACGAGGGTTTGGTGGGCTGCGGTACGGTCATGGCCGCGCGCATCTTCGAAAGGGCTTCGGCGTGGATCTGGGAAACCCTGGTCACGGCGACGCCGACGACTTCGCCGATCTCGCGCATGGTTAACTCTTCCTGGTAATAAAGCTGAATCACCATCTGCTCGCGCTCAGTGAGAACTTGCAGCGCCGCGACGAGCTGGGCACGATTCTCGCTCTTCAGACAAAGATCGAAAGGATCGTCGTCTCCCTTGCTGGGCGCGGATTCGATGAGATCGTGGGCCATGCCGGGTTCACTGGAAGAATCGGAGACTTGTCCGACGACGTAGAGCGAGTTCAACTCTGTCATCGTGTCGTGAAGCTGATCCTCGGACATGCCAAGGTCGGCGGCGATCTCTTCGTGCGTGGCCTTCCTTCCCATTTCGCATCCGATCTTCGAAGAAGCCTGGTTGATGGCGCGGCTCTTGCGACGCAGCGACCGCGATCCCCAGTCCATCTTGCGAAGGCTATCGAGAATGGCGCCGTTGATGCGGAACTTGGCGAAGGTGGAGAACTTAACATTCTTGGTGTCGTCATACTTTGCAGCGGCATCGATCAGACCAATCACGCCGGCCTGCACCAGGTCTTCCAGTTCCACCTGCTGCGGTAGACGTTCGCGGATGCGTTTGGCGCTGTAGTAGACCTGGGGGAGTTCGCTTAGAACTAACTCGTTGCGTCGTTCCACATCGTCATCGTTGGTGCTATAGGCTAGTTCGGCTGCGGTCATCGGTTACTCCGTTATTTTCTGAAACTGGATGCGTACTAAGAAGGCGAGGGAAAAACTGTCACAGGGAAACTTTGTTTCAGTGCACGATGCCCATCGACTGCACCGTGGTCATGGGTGGAATCTCACCCGGAGAGATGACCACAATCCGGGGGATGAACGGTTCGAGCAGTTGGCGCAGGTAGTAGCGTCCGGGAGAGGAGCAAAGGAGGATGGGAGGCGTACGGCTGATCTCATCTCCGAAAGTGTTACGTAGTCCATCTAGCACGCGTCGTGCCAACGCAACCTGCTGTGGCGTAGACATGGCCGTGCTCTGCGGTAGGTTGGAGCCGCGGAGGCACTCTTCTTCAATCGA
>JAHFTZ010000297.1 GCA_023265355.1 Terriglobus sp. | reverse complement strand
TTCGGATGATGAACGGCTCTACCGCGTCGCGGAGGAACTGGAGGCCGACGCTCTGCGTGACCCGATCTCGCGGATGCAGGTCTACCTTCTACAAAACAGCATCCTGACAGAGGATGAACTGCATACGCTCGAGCGCGATGTCACCGCCGAGGTGCAGCAGGCGGCAGACAACGCTCTCCTTGCGCCGCTTCCTACGATCGAGAATATTGAGAAACACGTGTACTCCGAGGTTCTGAAGCCGACATCACCGGTTTTCGCGACGGAACCTGCGAAAAACCTGGATGTGACCGAGCGGACCATGGCCGATCTCATCAACTCCACGTTGCGCGATGAGATGCGGCGTGATTCCCGGGTCGTGATCTTTGGCGAAGATGTCGCGGATGCCAGTCGTGACCAGCACCTGAAGAGCGGCAAACTGAAGGGGAAGGGCGGCGTCTTCAAGCTGACCTCCGGCCTGCAGGCGGAGTTCGGCTCCGATCGCGTCTTCAACTCACCACTGGCTGAGGCGAATATCGTAGGACGGGCCATCGGTATGGCCGTGCGTGGCATGAAGCCTGTGGTGGAGATTCAGTTCTTCGACTACATCTGGCCCGCGATGCACCAGATGCGTAACGAGATGAGCGTGATGCGCTGGCGCTCCAACGGCACTTACTCCTGCCCGCTCGTCATGCGTGTTCCCATCGGCGGATACCTCACGGGTGGCTCCATCTATCACTCGCAATCGGGCGAGAGCATCTTTGCGCACACGCCCGGTGTGCGGATCGTGATGCCTTGCAATGCGCTGGATGCCGCAGGGCTTCTGCGTACTGCGATTCGCTGCGACGATCCCGTGCTCTTCCTGGAGCACAAGCGTCTTTATCGCGAGACGTATGGCCGAGCGCAGTATCCCGGACCGGAGTACGCCATCCCCTTCGGCAAGGCGCACACGGTTCGCGAGGGGAAGGACGTCACGATCGTGACCTACGGCGCGGTCGTCCCGCGCGCTCTGCAGGCAGCGCAGCGTCTGGAGCGCGAAAAGGGAATCAGCGTGGAGTTGATCGATCTGCGCTCGCTGGCTCCCTATGACTTCGAAGCCATCGCCGAGAGCGTACGCAAGACCAACCGTGTCATCGTGGCGCATGAGGACATGATGAGCTGGGGATATGGCGCGGAGATCGCCGCAAGGATTGCGGATGAGCTCTTCCATGACCTGGACGCACCTGTCCGCCGCGTGGCTTCGATGGACACCTTCGTGGCCTACCAGCCGATCCTGGAGGACGCGATTTTGCCGCAGCCGGACGACCTTTTTAACGCGGTTTCGGAACTTGCTGCCTTCTAAAAGTCTGTTTCTCCTGCTGCTCTGCGCAAGGAGGTCGGTTTTCCATCTGGGTTCCCCGAAGTTTCAGAGGGGATAGCGCGCAGGTAATGTTAAAGACAGGCTTAGCGCGCAACATCCTCCCTGGGATCGCGTCTTGATCCGATAGGGTTGGTACGGAAGCAGACCAGGAGACGCGAAATGGCGGTTACACGGCGCGGATTTATGAAGGGTGGCGCTCTCGCCCTGGTAGGAACTTCGGCAATCCCGAGCTTCCTGACGCGAAGCGTGATGGCAGAGGCAACGACGGCCGCAGCAAACCACAAAAAGCTTGTGGTGCTCTTTCAACGCGGAGCCGCCGACGGCCTCAACATCGTCGTTCCGTACCGCGAGAAGAACTACTATGCCATGCGGCCGACGATTGCCATCAAGCCGAATGAGGTCCTGGATCTCGATGGGCAGTTCGGCCTGCATCCTTCGCTTGCGGCCTTCAAGCCGCTCTACGACCAGGGACACCTCGCCATAGTGCACGCATGCGGCTCTCCCGATACGACGCGCTCCCATTTTGACGCGCAGGATTATATGGAGTCCGGTACGCCCGGCCTCAAGTCCACGCAGGATGGTTGGTTGAACCGCGCTCTTCAGGCAGAGCGCACGGACCCGAAGTTGGCCAGCGCCTTCCGCGCGGTTGCGCTGGGTACACAGGTTCCAAGGACGTTGCAGGGATCTCTTCCGGCGATCGCCATCAACAACGTGCGAGACTTCTCCGTCGGCGGCCACGCGGCGAATCTCAATGCGGGAGTCTCTTCCGCCTTTCAGCAGATGTACGCGCAGTCAGCCGACACGATGCTCCACGGAACTGGCCAGGAGACCTTCGAAGCGGTCAGGATGCTCAAGTCCGCCGATCCCGCGCACTACCAGCCCGCAAACGGTGTGGTCTATCCGAATACAAATTTTGGAAGCAGTCTGAAGCAAATCGCGCAGCTGCTTAAAGCAAATCTAGGTGTTGAAGCAGCCTTTGCGGATATCGGAGACTGGGATACGCACCAGGCGCAGGGCGGCACCAATGGACGCCTCGCGAACCGCCTGAAAGAGTTCTCTGAAACGATAGCGGCCTTCTGGAAGGATATGGGTCAAGGTGCAGAGAACATCACGCTTGTCTCCATGAGCGAATTTGGCCGGACAGCGCATCAGAATGGGACGGGCGGTACCGACCATGGGCACGGCAATGTCATGTTTGTTTTAGGCGGTACGGTACGCGGTGGAAAAGTCTATGGCAAATGGCCTGGATTGGAGAAGGAACAGCTGAACGAGGGCCGGGATCTAGCCGTTACGACGGACTTTCGGCGGGTCCTTGGAGAGGCGGCTTACCGCACACTTGGCTCGCAGAATCTCGATCTTGTATTCCCAAGTGCGAAACTTACAAAAAATGGGTTTTTAAACATCGTCTGATTCCATTTTGTGGACAACTTTTTCGATTCCGCCGCGTCATAGTAGGTGTACCAAGAAGTAAGGCCGGGGTCGCCCATCTACAGCCCTGGCTTCACCTATCCGCACTAACCATTCCTACCTTTATGAAAGGCCTCCACAGTATCGGAGGCCTTCTCTTCTTTAACTTGTCGACTTCAGGATTATGCGAAACCGATCCTGCGGTCCATCGCCGCCGCGCCTGCGCCATAGAAGAGCAGCATGAGCGCAATAACGAAGAGCGCGAGCGGATATTGAGAGCTGGCGTAGCCGTGCGGTGCTTCCACCTTCACCAGGGCGACGAACATGTCGCACGCGATCATGAACGCCGCAAAACGCGTTAGCAGACCGAAGATGAGGAGAAAGCCACCAAGAAACTCGGTGAGGGCAGAGATGTAGCCAAGCCAGTAGGGAAGTCCCATCCCTGCGACGGTGTGTCCCCATCGATCAATCGCCGCGAACGGATGGCTGTGGTGAAATCCGCCTGCAGGAACGACCTTATTCCAGCCGTGATACACCATCGTGACGCCAAGAACTAGGCGTAGCAGAAACGCTCCCAAGGGCTGCATATTGTCCAACCATCTGCGCATTTCATTACCTCGCCTGCAAGTTTAAGGCTGCAAGAGATCGCGGTCTGCCACTTTTCAACGCAGGGAAGCCACTTAGCCAATCGCTTCGTTACCGCGGCGGTGAACTGGCGCGCACGGCGGGAACGTATGTATCGAGAAACCTGCGCAGCGCTTCGTCTTTTTGTGCCTCCACGTTTGCACTGAGAGGCATGACGACGATGTTCTTCGGAGAGGCGGCACTGCTGAAGGCTGTACGCGTCGCTTGATCATTTGCCGTCTGCGCGTTCGCCTGGATCGCTTCCGTCGTCATGAGCAGCTTCGGTGGAAGGCTGCGCTGCAGAGGAGCGGCTACCTCAAAGCGATCATGAAAGAGAAGGCTTGCTGGTAGGACGCGGGCTCTGCCATCCTCCTTCACTCGGCGGAGGAGCGTCGTGTCTGGCTGATCGAGAATTAAACCTGCAACTGAGGTGTGGGCCAGTGAACTGGTAGCCGCCAACGATGCTCCGACGCCCGTACCGAACAAGAGGATGTGAGCCGGCAGATAGCCACGCTGCTGTGTCAGGAAATCGAAGGCCGCAGCGGCATCTTGCTGCATGCGCTCTTCGCTCGGCTTG
>JAHFTZ010000296.1 GCA_023265355.1 Terriglobus sp. | reverse complement strand
CCGCGCCTGCTTCAAAGGCCAGGTTCGCTTCCAGTTCGCCCGCGTCCATCGTCTTCATGTCGGCGAAGACGAGCTTGTTGGGGTAGGCGGCCTTCACATTCGTGACGACGCTCAGGCCCTGCTGTTTGATCAGCGGCGTACCCAGCTCGATCACGTCCACGTACTCTGAGACCTTGTTCAACAGCGTGAGAGCATCGGCGGTAGACAGAAGATCAATGGCAACTTGCAGTTTCATTTAAGACTCCGTTGGTTATTGGTGCGTTATTCGAGATTGGCGTGGCGCTTCCATAGCTCTTCGGCAGACTCGCCGCGCTCGCGCCACATCGCTTGAAAGAGCATGTCCATCAGCAGAAGAACGCTCTGCTCAAAGAGGGCGCCAGCATACTGCTCGGAGCGTGCGCCGTGATGGTCCTGCTTCGTTGCTGCTGGAATGACAAGAAGATGCGTGGCCAGCTTGCCCAGTCTGGAATCCGGCGCGGTCGTAATCGCCAGCACCTGCGCGCCCGCCTTGATCGCCGTCTCCGCAGCCTGCACGGCACCCGCCGTTGTTCCTGAACCGGAGGCCACCAGCAGAAGATCCCCGGCTGCAATCGCCGGCGTTGTGATCTCTCCCACCACATGCACCGTCAGCCCCAGGTGCATCAGGCGCATCGCCGCCATGCGCAACGCCAGACCACTGCGTCCCGCGCCTGCGGCGAAAATACGCTGGCTCGCAAGAAGAATCTTCTCGGCCGCGTCCACCTGCGCCTCATCCACGGCGGCGAGCGTTCTCTGAAGCTCCGTTAGTACAAGATCGTGATCTGCAGCATAGCCCGTTGTTGTAAGAGAAGACATTACCTTATGAGCGTTTCATCCGCAGATCGCGACGTCCAACAGGAAATTCGAATGGCTTGATAGCTTTTCTCTATTGCGCAGTCTTGATCAAAGCAGTCTTTATCAAAAACGGCTCATGCGACTTCAGCATCCGTCGAATCGAAGTCACCATCTGCGCGGTATGCGCCAGCTCCATCAGGGCATGCACCGCCGCAGGCAGCGGGTCGCTCTTGAGCACGACAAAACCTACATTCGCCTGCTCCGCTGGCTTGGTAATCGGTCGAGCATACAGCGGGCCCGACGCATGCAGAATCCCCGCGAGAGATTGCGGCAGCACCGTAGACCATCGCCCCGTTGCCACATGCGCCGCCAGCACCTCTGCGGAGTCTGTCTCGATCAGCTTGGCCGCCTGCTTCAGCTGAGCCGCCGCTCCCGCGGGGATCGCATTCCGCATAAGACAGAGCGGCTGTGCGGCAATCTCCGCCCATGGAACCCGCGTCGCGGAGTCCTGTTTGTTCTTGGAAAAGAGAAAGATCCGCTCGCGGTAGAGCGTGTGCGTGGTGAAGCCTTCCGCAGTGTCGTCGTCGATGTAGCTCAGCGCCACGTCCATCTCGCCCTGCCGCAGAGACTGCAGCAGACCAGCCGCGTCTGAAGTCGCAATGGTGATCTGCAGTCCCGGTGCCTTTTCCGCAAACTGCACACTGAGCAGGGAAGCCAGCGACACCGTCGCCGGAAGCATGCCGATGCGAAATAGCCCCTTCATGCCGTTATCGCGCAGCGTGTGCAGCTCCTGCTTCAGACGCATGCAGTCGTCCAGCATCTGCTGCGCCCACGCCAGCACGCGTTCTCCCTCGGGCGTGAAGCCTTCAAACCGCTGCCCGCGCCGGACGATGAGCACGTCCATGTCTTCTTCCAGTTGCTTGATGCCCGCCGAGAGCGTCGGCTGAGAGACGCTGCACGCCGCCGCCGCACGCGCAAAGTGCTTCTCGTTGCTCAGCGCGAGAAGGTATTCAAAGTTCCGGACAATCACAAAAAACTCCAGACCTCAGTCTCTCACCAAAGTCCCCAGCAGCTCGATCGACCGCATCTGGTCTGCGTGCGCTACACCGCCGCCGCTCATGTGCAGGGCCACCTGGCTCAGACCGCCCAGCACCTCGTCGTAGTATCGCAGCTTGGTCGCCACGGTCTCTGGCGAACCGATCAGGTACGCCGCCGTTGGCGCAAGCTGCGCGTCAAAGCTCTCGCGCGTGATCGGTGCCCATCCACGCTCGCGCCCAATGCGACCGAAGGTCTCTTTATGCGAAGGCCAGAAGATATGCGCCGCCTGCTGGTCCGTCTCTGCCAGAAAGCCCAGGGCATGCACGGAGACATCCGCCTGCGCGGGATCGTGCCCTGCGCGCTGCCATGCCTGGCGATAGAGATCGATCATCGGACGGAAGCGATGCGGCTCGCCTCCGATAATCGCAACGGTCAGCGGCAGACCCAACAGCCCCGCACGTGCAAACGACGCAGGTGTTCCGCCCACACCCAGACGCACAGGAAGCTGCTTCTGCACCGGCCTCGGCCAAACACCCTGTCCGTTCAGGGACGAGCGATGCTTGCCCTGCCACGTCACCAGCGTCTCATCGCGCAGCTTCAGCAACAGGTCCAGCTTCTCCGCAAAGAGCTCGTCATAGTGCTTGGTGTCATAGCCGAAGAGCGGATAGCTCTCGATGAACGAACCGCGTCCCACCACGATTTCGGCGCGCCCGTTCGATATGAGATCGATCGTGGCGAAGTCCTGGAAGACGCGCACAGGATCGTCGCTCGACAGCACGGTCACGGCGCTCGACAGCCGGATCTGTTCCGTCACCGCAGCGGCAGCCGCCAGAAAGATCGCTGGCGACGAGGCGAGATACTCCACACGATGGTGCTCGCCGATCCCGTACGTGGAAATCCCCACGCGGTCGGCCAGCTTGATCTCTTCCATCAGGTTCTTGACGCGCTGCGCCCCTGTGAGCTCCGGCCCACCCATCTGTACGAAACTATCAATTCCGATTTCCATGCTGGATAAGATGCACGACATCTGTCGTTTGATGCAACTTGCCCGCGTAGGACCTGCTGGACCGAATCATTGACTTTGCGAACTGAGAATTGGGTCCGAGGAACGGGTGACGGCCTCCGCTGCGTCTGGAGCGCAAAGCCGCGCTCATTCTAGATAGCTTGTGCCAAATCGGTAATTTCGGTGTACAAGCGCTTGGAAAGGACATCAATCTTGGGAGAAAAGCCATAAGCTGGCCAAGAGGTTCTAACGATGAGTTCTGTGGGCCGTCATCTTCCCATTGCTGGATTAGCTCTCGCTGTTTTGACAAGCTTCGGATTTGGCCAGTCGACTCCCACCCATCTTCAAAGTCTTCAGTCGATTGTCCAGGATCTTGAGGCACACCCAGAAGGTCATGGACCTGAGGGGGACGGAGATTTGGATGCTTCTATCAATGCAGCCTCAATCGCCGAAATCAGGCAAGAGGTTCCTGAACTCGTAAGGCTTACAGAATCTCCAAACTCTCAACAGAGAGGAAATGCGCTGCTTGTACTTTATGGGATTGCTGCGAGGCAAAAGGCGGGACTACCAGAGAATCGCAGACAGTTGGACGTTACGGCTGGTGAGACCATTCTGCCGTACATTTCCAGAATCGCGCCCCGGTTTAGCGATCCTTCAACCCAGAGCATTGCTCTTGTTCTTTTTTCGAATTTAGCTGGCGTACGCCCAGTTTCATCCGAACTGATCAAAATCGCCCTTGCAGTATTGCAGGATCCCCACAGCACTCAAGAGACGCTAAATCCGCTCAAGAGATCGCCATTTGATAAGCTCCCCTCCATCGGACCACAAATGCTGTGGGTACTTCTTCCTGCCGACGCAACGTTCTATCGGAACCCTGTCACCGATATCACCGAGGGCAGAGACTCCCCCGAAGTGCAGCAAGCCATTGTCACTTTCTTGCGCCGTCCCGACCAAACAGCAGAATCGCTTTCAGAGAGTATTCGAGCGCTTGCGATAAGCCAGGTAGAAAATCCTGTCGTCAATGCAGAACTTTCGCGTTTGCTGGACTCAACAAACACGGTTGTTCAAACAGCGATATTGAGCCATATGGCTAGATTGACGCTAACGG
>JAHFTZ010000012.1 GCA_023265355.1 Terriglobus sp. | reverse complement strand
ACCACGTGGGCACCATGGGCTACGAGCGCACGTGCGGTTTCCACGCCGAGGCCGGCCGAAACTCCTGTGACCAGGATCCTCTTTCCATCGAGTCTTACGCCTGACAACACATCTTCCGTCGTTGAGGTCGCACCAAATTTTTCTGCCATCTTCTTCCTCCTGCTTGTCCTGACTTTTAACTAAATCCGGCGGTCGTAATTGACCGCATAGCTTCGCTGCGATAAAACGGAGAGTATCTCCACAACAATAGATAATCGGAGACTCTCTCCGGTTGCACTTATTCTATGCCCGCAGAACCTTCACAGACCGTTCCGCGAAGACCGCGCGCCGACGCACGCCGCAATTATGATCGCATTCTGCAGGTCGCAAAAGAGGCCTTCTCTCTTCAGGGCGCGAACGTCAGCCTGGACGACATTGCGAAGCACGCGGGCGTAGGAGCGGGGACACTTTACCGTCACTTCCCGACGCGCGACGTGTTGCTGGAGGCGGTCTACCGGACCGAGGTGGAAAAGCTGGCCGCAGCCGAAGGGGAGTTTTTAAGGACGATGCCACCGGTGGAGGCTCTGCGTGCCTGGATGCTGCTCTTTGTCGATTACATCGCGGCCAAGCAGATCATTGCCCCGGCTCTCAACACGATTGTGGGCGGACCGTCGAAGATCTTTGAGGCGACGGGCGACCTGATCAAGGGAGCAATTCAGTCACTTGTCCAACGCGCGATTGAGAGCGGCGAGATCCGTCCTGACCTGGATCCACTTGATCTGCTGCGAGCCCTTGTCGGCGTCTCGAATGTGGCTTCGACACCAGACTGGCCCCAGAGCGCAAAAAGGCTCGTAGAGATCCTTATCCTTGGCTCACGGCTGACCCCTGATTCTCCATTGTCCCGCACTTTGATCAGGTCTGGCACCAAAAGGGGAAGGAGTGAATTGAATCCCCTCGATAGGGAGTGACCAGAAGGACGCCCTTCCTTATTCTAAAAAGATGTCGCAGAAACAAACCTCCTTTCCTATGGCAATCACCGCTGCCGCAGTCACGATCTTTTCTTGGGCCTCTGCCTATCCTGCGATTCGCGTCGGCTTAAGGGGTTTTAAGCCGGTGGAACTTGCCTCTCTGCGCTTTTTCACAGCATCACTTGTCTTTCTGATCATTCTCGCGATCAAGAGACCGCCACTTCCCCGCGGAGCTCATCTCTTTCGCATCGGCCTTGCAGGAGCCCTGGGGATCGTGATCTACAACCTCGCGCTCAACGCGGGGGAGTTGACCGTCTCTCCTGTCACGGCGAGTTTCCTGATCAACTGCATGCCTGTCTTCGCAGCTCTTCTTGGGGTCACGTTCCTAGCGGAGCGCCTTAGTCCCATCGGCTGGTTCGCGATCGCTCTCAGCTTCGTCGGAGCCACCATCATTGCATTCGCTACACCGAAGGGATTTCACTTCGGCGTGGGAGCGACGCTGATTCTTCTCGCGGCTCTCTGCGCGTCCGTGATGGGCACGCTGCAGAAGACCCTGCTGAGAACCTACCCTTCCATCTCGATCACCGCCTGCCTCATGTTTACGGGAGCAATTCTTCTCTCGCCTTATCTTCCGGAGGCGCTCAATGTCGCGGCGCACGGTCCGCGCGAACCGCTCTTCGCCGCGCTCTTCCTGGGGATCTTTCCCGCTGCCATTGGCTACCTCGCCTGGACGATTGCGCTCTCACGCTTCTCGCTTAATCAGACGGCGAGCCTCATCAATCTCGTTCCCCTCGTCACAATTGCGATCTCGTATCTCTGGCTTCATGAGATCCCCGCGTTGAGTAGCTTTTATGGGGGCGTTCTCGCCATCGCCGGGGTCGTTCTCCTCAGCCGCTACGGCAGAGCCCCGGCTGCTTTCCTCCGTGTTGTCCGCTAAGGAAAGCGAAAATTATGCGGGAGGGCGGGAGGCGCAGCTCGGCGGTTACACTGGATGCATGATCGACGAAGCTACTTTCCGCCGCGTATCCGACTCTGCCCTCGAAGACCTCAAGCAGTCCCTGATCGAGGCTGAAGAAGACGGCGGATTTGAAGCCGAAGAGAAGAACGGCGTGCTCAACGTGCTCTTTGAGGACGACAGCGCCAAGTTTGTCTTTACGCCGAACACACCCGTGCGCCAGATCTGGATCTCCGCCATCTCCACCAGCTTCAAGCTGGAGTACAACGAGACGACGGAGGCTTTCACGCTGCCGAAGACGGGCGAGACGCTGAAGCCGCTTACGCAGCGTCTGCTGCGCGAACATACGGGCAACCAGGACATCGTCCTCGGCTAGTCTGCATCCGCACCCGGAGTACGTGCTACAACGGTACCCATGCCCGCGCTCTCCGTCGCCATCATCACGCACAACGAAGAGGCCAACCTCGCGCGAACGCTCCGTTCTCTTCCGGAGGGTTGCGAGGTCATTGTTGTGGATTCGGGATCTACGGACGGAACGCTGGCCATCGCGCGCGAACATGGCGCGCGCGTCATAGAACAGGCGTGGCTGGGTTTCGCAGCACAGAAGAATCTTGCTCTCTCGGAGTGCAGCGGCGACTGGGTGCTTTCGCTCGATGCCGATGAAGAACTATCGCCCGCTTTGCGCGACGAGATCCTCTCCCTTACGCAGAAGCAGCCTCGCCCCGGAGAGCCAGAGGCGTACTTCATACCGCGAAAGAATTTCTTTCTTGGCCGTTGGATTCGCTTTGGCGGCTTCTATCCGGATGCGAAGCTTCGCCTCTTCCGCAGAGGCGTCGCGTGCTTCGAGCCTCGCCCTGTGCATGAGGTCATCCGCTTCGATGGAGCTTCTGGAGAGCTGGAGGGAGCGCTTCTGCATCACGCCTATCCGACGCTCAATGGATATCTTGAACACATGAACCGTTACAGCACGTTGGGTGCTGAGGTGCTGCAGCAGAAGGGCAAGACCTCGGCGGGTGTCTTCGATTTCCTCGCGTACGTTTTGCTTGCGCCCGCAGCCACGTTCGTTTGGAACTACGTCTTCCGGGGCGGCTTTCGCGATGGGCGGGAAGGTCTTCTGCTGCACCTGTATCACGCAGGCTATACGAGTTGGAAGTATGCCAAGGCGTGGGAGAAGGCTCGTTAGCGAACGCCGATGACGGACATCATGCGTCCGGTGAAGCCCTCTTCGGTGCGATGCGAGAAGTAGCGCGATGTCCCGCACGCAGTGCAGGCTCCAACCACGGAGATCTTCTTTGCCGAGACGCCAGAATCCAGCAACTGGCGGCGATTCGCCTCCCAGAGATCGAGATGCAGCTGTGGCCCGATCGGGGAGTGTCCCGGAGCGCGCGCCGTAAGAAAGAGGAGCGGATATTTGTCGCGGATCGGATCGGACTCGTAGACGTCGCTGAAGAGCTCTGGGGCATAGGCGAACTGCGATTCGAACTCATGCCGGACCTCTTCGCCCACGGCGTAGCAGCACGGACCGATGCCCGCGCCGATGGCAGCGACGATGTCCTTTGGGTTCGTTCCGAATTCGATCTTCATGGAGCCCACACCGCGCTCCACGATGCGTGCGAGCGTTCCGCGCCAGCCTGCGTGAAACGCCGCGACTGCGCCGTTTTTGCGGTCGTAGAGAAGGACGGGGATGCAGTCGGCGGTCATGACGCCCAGCAGGCGATTGGGGAGGTCGGTCATCACGGCGTCGCCACGGAGGTGCGTCGCATCGGCATCCCGCAGGACGCGCACAACAGGAGTGTGGCGCTGCTGAAGCGTTACGAGCTTCCAGTCTTTAGCTTCCTTGCCGAGGAGAGCCTGTATCAATCGCGTGCGGTTGGTCTCGACGTTCTTGCGCTCATCCTGCGCGGTGAAACCGAGATTGAGATCGCCCTGCGATTTGGGTAGACCGGGACGATAGACGCGGGTCACGCCGCCGGAGCGCGTGGAGAATCCATGTACGACGGCGGGAGCCTTTGCCAGAAGAGGAGAGAAGTCGAAGTCGATCTTCGGGGTTGGAGCTTTGGTCGTTTCCGCAGCCAGCTTCTTCTTTTTACCGACGGGCTTGCGAGCGCCGTCGGTCCAGGTTCCCTTGCGGCTGGAACGTGTGCCGTGCGTCAGGCCGATGGAGGCGAGGAGGTCGTCCACGCCGCGAATGGCTGCTGGACTTTCTAAAGAAGAGACAGATTTTCGGGTCACTGGTCTATTTTATCCGTGCATGAATGGGAGAACAGCGAGGTTATCGCTTGCGGTCTTCGTACCACTTTGCGAAGCCGAGAAAAAGAAGGAAGCCGGAGGCGGGCAGGCAGCCGAGGGCAAAGATGAGGCCGAACCAGCCCAGGTTGGTTGGAGGGCCGTGCTGGCCTATGCCTCCACCGATCTTCACCAGGATCGCGAAGATCACGCCTGCGATGAAGATGCCTGTGCCTACTCGAAGAATGGAGCGTGTGTCGTTGCGCATCTTTCCTTTGGTCATCTGCTGATCGCAGCCTGCATCAGGTATACGGCGACGCCGGTTACAGACACGTAGAGCCAGATAGGAAAGGTGTAGCGCGCGATCTTGCGGTGAAGCGCGAATCGCTCCGACAGAGAGAAGAAGAAGGTAATGAGCACCAGCGGGAGAGCTACGACCGAGAGAAAGATGTGCGAGATCAGCAGCGCGAGATAGCTGTGCCAGAGGGTTCCAGTGTGCGCGATGGGCAGGTGGTATTCGCCGTGGAGCGCGTGGTTCGCGAGATACGAGACCAGGAAGATCGTTGAAAAGACGAAGGCGGTAAACATTGAAGCGCGATGCTGCCGGATTTTGCGCTGCCGAATAAACGAATAGCCGAAGACGAGGGCAATCGCGGAGAGCGAATTGCAGATCGCGTTCACCGTGGGCAGAAACTTGAACTGGCTTCTGTCTGCGTCGATGGGAGGATGCACGTAGACGAGCCAGAAGATGAACGCGCTGGCTGCGGCCGAGATCGCGAGAATCAGCCAGATGACCGAAGTGGGTGTGTGGATCTGGGGTGCAGGGGAGGCTTTGCTACTCGTCATTCGTTGGGCTCTCTAGTAAGCAATACGGCCCACCGCGTCCAGCATCATGGCGGCGAGCAGAAGAGGGAGATGGATCACGCTGACGCGAAGAAGTTTGCGGGCGTAGTTGCGCGAAACCGCCGGTGGAAGACCGCGCACGATCTTCGTGAACTGAATCGTGTACGCCAGATAGACGAGGTCGAGGACGATGGCACATGCTCCGTAGATACGTCCGGATGTGCCCAGGTAAACGGGCCAGAGCGAGACCGGGATCATGAGCACGGCGTAGAAGAGTGCCTGCGCCGCAGTGGCCCGGCCTTTGGGCGAAACGACGGCGGTCACTCGAATCCCTGCGCGGGCATAGTCGTCGCGGTAGAGCCAGCCGATGGCTTCAAAGTGAGGGAACTGCCAGACGAAGATGATGGCAAAGAGAGCGACGGCGGGCCACTCGATCATGGGGCGCGCGGCGGTCCAGCCGATGATGGCCGGAAGCGCTCCGGGGAAGGCTCCCAGAAAGGTAGCCGCCATGCTGATGCGCTTCATCGGTGTGTAGACGGCGACGTAGCCCACGGCGGTCAGCAGCGTCAGGATGCCCGTGAGGTAGTTGGTCGTGAGCGCGAGAAAGATCGATCCGCCAATGATCGCCGTGAAGCCGACGAGGAGGCCGTGCGCCATACCGATGCGTTCGGCGGCCATGGGGCGCATGCGTGTGCGCGGCATCAGGGCATCGGTGCGTCGTTCGAGCACCTGGTTCAGAGCGCCTGACCCGCAGGTCACTGCGGTGATGCCGAACATGGCGTTGATGAACTGGATATGGAAGGGGCTGATGCCGGAGCGCAGGCAGCCAAGGTAGAACCCAGCGGCGGCGGTAATCACCACCATGAGCGTGACGCGCGGCTTGAAGAGTTCGCCATAGTCGGAGAGCAGCGTGTGGCTCGCCGCCTTCTGCGACTTGCTCTGACCGGCGATGGAAGTGGTGGCGCTCACTCTTCAAGGATAGCAGTGAGAGGAGTTCCGCAAATTCCAGGCCTTTTCTGGCCAGATTGCCCGACCAGGCTGCAGATGAGGAAGGTGGTCCATGCCGTCAATCTGCAAGGAGGCAGGAATAAATCGCCCCGGGGTTGTGTCTTGTACGGCATGCTGCTTTTCTCCGCATCGTCAGTTGGGCAGCAACTCCTTCAGAGGGTATTTTCCTGTCAGAACTCAAACATCGAGTGGTTATAGCAAACGGAATCCGGATTCATGTCACCGAACAAGGGGAAGGGCCGGTTGTCCTCTTCTGTCACGGTTTTCCAGAGACGGCCTACTCCTGGCGTCATCAGCTTTCCGCGCTCGCGGAGGCCGGATTTCGTGCTGTGGCACCGGATATGCGAGGGTACGGGGAGACGGAAAGCCCCGCAGCCATCGACCAGTACACCCTCCTTCACCTGGTAGGGGACATGGTCGGAGTTCTGGATGCTCTCGGGGTTCAAACCGCCGTCATTGTTGGCCATGATTGGGGCGCACCCGTCGCATGGCATGCAGCGTTGTTGCGGCCCGATCGCTTTCGCGGCGTCGTTGGTCTGAGCGTTCCGTTTCTTCCTCGAGGACAGGTGTATACGAGTCTGAACTTACCCGAGAAGAAAGATGCCGTCTTCTATCAAACTTACTTTCAAACTCCTGGAGTCGCGGAGGCGCGGTACGAGCACAACATCCGTGCGGCGGTGCGTTCTGCGCTGTACCTCCTCAGCGGGGATGTTCCGGCAACGCCGGAGACGACGAGCGGAGAGATGGCTGGGATGATCCCCAGAGCGGGCGGTTTGCTCGCAGAGATCGTAGATCCTCCTGCTTTGCCTTCCTGGACATCAGAGGCGGATGCGGACGTCTACGTCCAGCAGCTTTCGCGATGCGGCTTCCGTGGAGGCCTGAACTGGTATCGCAACACCGCCCGCAACTGGGAGCTGCTCGCACCGTTCGAAGGCTCGAAGATTACTGTGCCTGCGCTCTTCATAGCGGGAGATCGAGATTTCACGCTCAGCTTCGAGGGGATGGGGCGTGTGATCGCGGAACTGCCGAAGAGCGTGCCTCTGCTGAAGCAGACTATCTTCCTTCCCGGATGTGGCCATTGGACCCAGCAGGAGCGGGCAAAGGAAGTTAACTCCATCCTTCTTGAATTTCTGCGGTCTTTCTGATGGATGCGCTGAAGCACAAAACAAGATCGGAAGACGAGCAGAGGTGTATTGAGATGTTGAATGGATCTATGAAGAAGGAGTCCTCTATCGGTAAGATGGCGGTCGTGATTGGTGCGGGCGTGAGCGGGCTGTGCGCAGCCCGCGCGCTTGCCGATCACTTTGAAGAAGTCATCCTCCTGGAGCGCGATGAGTTGCCGTCGGAGTCGGTTCCGCGCTCCGGCGTGCCTCAGGGCAGGCAGGCACATGGAATTCTGGGCGGGGCCGTGAAGGCTCTTCAGGAGCTGTTTCCAGGTTTCGAGCAGGATCTTATTGCGGCTGGAGCGTTGCCGGTCAACCCCGGTTGCGATGCCCTGTTGGAGTTTTCCCATCTCGATTCCTTTCCCCGGCAGGAGTGGGATTGGCTTACCTATGGGCTAAGCCGTCCTGCGATCGAATTGACGATCAGACGACGTGTGGAGCGGCTGAAGAACGTTACTTTCCGCAACGGGACCATCGCTCTCAAAATTCTGGGAACTCCGGATGGCAGCTCCGTCACGGGAGTGCGATACCAGACCGCCGAGAATGAGCCAGAGACGATTGCGGCGGACGTTGTCGTGGACGCCTCCAGGCACGGGGCGCTGACGCTGGCGTTCCTCAAGTCTGCGGGCTGGCCGATTCCCATGGAGACGAGGATGGGGATCGATATTCGCTACGCGACTGCGCTCTACCGGTTGGCGCCCGGAGCGACCGGAGACTTCAAAGTGATCGTGACCTTTCCAAAGGCGCCGGAAGAAGTGCGTTTCGGATATCTGCTCGCCGTGGAGGGTGGCTACTTTCAGCTGCTTCTGGTTGGTCGTGGAGAGGATGCTCCGCCAGCGGACGGCGATGCTTTCCTGCGTTATGCGCGGGAGTTGAGGACGCCCACGATTCACAATGCGCTTCAAGGGGCGGAGCGCCTGAGCGAAGTGGCTCGCTACTCTTTTCCCGAGAGCAAGTGGAGGCACTTCGGAAAGCTTGATCGCTCTCCCTGCGGACTTCTGCCCATAGGAGATGCACTTTGCCTGCTCAATCCAATTTATGGCCAGGGGATAACTTTGGCCTGTCAGGAGGCGAGCCTTCTACTTAGCCTGCTCAGCAAGCATGGAGCTGGGAAGAGTTCGCTGGCCAAGCTGACGCGGGAGTTTCTGACGAAAGCAGAAGACCTGCTGATAGCCCCGTGGGGTATCTCTGCGGTCCCGGACTTCATCTATCCCCAAACCCGTGGTGTGCGTCCGAAAGATCTGCAAAAAAAGCTCGAATCGCTGGGCGCTCTCGATCTTCTCGCAAGCCGCGACGCGCACGTCTGTCAGTTACTCGCCGAAGTCAGGCATCTTCTGAAGCCAATGAGCGTGCTCGAAGACCCTGAAGTGGTACGCAAGCTGGAAGAACAGACGGCGACGGTCTAGACGCATCTCTCCGGCAGAAGGGAACCACGATGAAGAAGGCGAAGCACCCTTGCTTCGCCTTTTTCAGATCTTGGGTGCGCCGGGAAGGGCTTCTTTCTGCACCAGGAACTCGTCCGCAAAGACGGCGATCAGGGCGGCGGAGGGAACGGCGACCAGAGCACCGACGATACCAGCGAGTGTGGAGCCTACAAGGAGAGCGATCAGGACCGCGATACCCATCAGATCGACACTCTGTTTCATAATGCGCGGGGTAAGCCAGGCATTTTCGAACTGGGTGTAGGCCGCGTAGAAGATGAGAGCCAGGAAGGCGTGTGGCCATGAGTCTGCTGCCGCAACACCGAAGACGATCACGATGGTGACCAGATTTCCTGCGATAGGAATGATGTTCGTGATGCCCATGAGAATGCCAAGCAGAACGAAGTAACGTATGTGGAGCGTGCCGAAGACGATCAGGCTGTACGCCCCCTGGATTCCCATCAGGATGAGCTGTCCGATCAACCAGCGGGAGACACGTTCCTCCGCTACGCGGAACATCCCATCCATGCGGCGACGGAAGGCTGCGTGCAGCGTAGAGAGAAAGTATTGATAGACCTGGTCGCCTTCGAGAATGAAGTAGACCGTGAGGATGATCGTGGTGACGATATCGAAGAGGTGTTCTGCCCACAGGGGGAGGGAAGACACGATATAGGTGGCGGTGGCGGATGCTGCAGTCTCCACGCGCGTGGTGATATTTTCAATACCCAACTTACCCGCGAGAGGCATGTTCTTGATCCGCGCCAGCAGAACGGGAATGCGCGCGGGCAGATCGGTCGCAAACTCCTTCAGATCCCGCATGACGGGTGGAAGACCGAGACGGAAGAACAGGAACAGAGCGCCGAAGATCGCTACGAGCAGAACAATGACGGCGATCGGACGCGACGGGTGCCAGCCACGGATCTTCCAGGTGGTGATCTTCGCCACCACGGGGGAGAGGACCACGGCGAAAAGGGCCGCGACATAGACAATTTCAAGCACCCGGAGAAGATGCCAACCGGCGTAGACAAGAATCAGCAGGGCAAGCGTGAAAACAATGTATCCGCGGACCTCTCGCACACGTGCGGCTTTGGTTTCTGGAAGTGGCAGCGTCATTCTCCTGAGAGGCTTTGTCCGTGAGATGCGGGCTCTTGCTTTCGGGTTCGGTGAGATCCCGTAAATCTATAGCTTCTGTAAATGTTCCTGAATGTTGGCGACGGTTTCGTCGGGCGTCTTTCCTTCTGTGGCCACGGTAATCCGTGCGATGCGGCGGTACAGAGGCAGACGCGCGTGGAAGCGGGCCTCTGCGGCGACTGGGTCGGCAAGATTCGGGCGGACGGCAGCGTCCGGTTGGAGCATGCAGCGGTCGAAGAGGGTAGAGAAGCCTGCGTTGAGGAAGATCACGGCGGTGGCCGGGGTCTGCTCCAGGAGGAGGCGGTTGGTAAGGATCTCCGGAGCTCCGCCGCCCAAGGCGATCACCGTATTGCGATAGCCCAGGGCGTGCGCGATGGCGTGCGATTCGAAGCGGCGAAATCCCTCCTCGCCATGGGTGTTGAAGAGGTCAGCGACGGTGGAACCGTGCCGCTCTTCGAGGAGCGCATCCACATCCAGAAACTCCCAGTGGAGCGCGGCGGCGAGGCGTCGGCCTACGGTCGTTTTGCCCGCTCCCATAAAGCCAGTGAGGACGATGCGTTTGAGCTGCGATGGAAGAGAGTGAGGCACTGGAGTTAATGGTAACGGAACGCTTGTGGTGGCCATGCGATTCTCCGGATCTGTTGCAGAAATTTTGAAGAGCAAAGGAAAGAGCCGCGTTCCCTGTGGGAATCGCGGCTCGGAGGATTCTGAGATTCATCTCTGGATTAGAGAGGATTCCGGGCAGATCCCGCGCGAACCGCTACTGGATACCAGTAGCGGCAGCTAAAGCAGGCGGGCTGGAAGCTGCGGATCATTCTGAAAACGAGAGTACGCCCATTGCTTTGGGGGTTGCAAGGGGATGATAAAGAAAAAAGCCCCACTCGCTGGAGTGGGGCTTTGCATCGTTTTGTAAAGAACTAGTCGAGTTTGTTCTTGTCGGTTTCAAGAGAGTTCTGAATTTTGCTCCAGAGTTCTGGGGAAGGCTCGATCTCGTTCTCGGGTTCCAGCAGCATGCGAGCCTGTTCTGCGATGTACTCGAGATCGCGAACCAGTTCGGCGCAGGTTGGATTTTCACGCAGGATACGGGCATAGCGCGGATCTTCGGAGATGCGTGAATCAGAAGACTTGGCAAACAGCTCGGGAAGCTGGTTGAGAAACTCCTCGGAGGTCATATTGAGTTCAACGTTTTCGGTCACTTCGCGGCCTCCTGCTTTGGCATGGCCTGCTCGTTCTGGCGAAGGATTTCGCGGAGCTTCAGCCGTGCCTTGTGCAACTGTGATTTGCTATTTCCGGTGGAGCATTCCAGCATGCCCGCGATTTCGTTATGCTCAAAACCTTCGACATCGTGCAGGACGAAGACAAGGCGATATCCGGGAGGCAGGGTCGCTACGGCACGTTCCAGTGCGACACGGTCCACGGATCCGGAGAGATGAGGATCGCGGCTGCCGAAATCACGCTTGGGAGCGTCTTCCTCGGAGGGATTGATCGTCTCTTCGAGCGAGACGAGCTGTAGGCCTTTCTTTCGCAGGTGCATGAGAACCAAGTTCACCGTGAGGCGATGCAGCCAGGTAGAAAAGGCGCTTTCTCCACGGAAACTGCCAAGCTTGCGATAGAGATGGAGGAAGGCCTCCTGGGTCATGTCTTCGGCTTCAGAGACGTTGCCGAGCATACGCAGGCAAAGCGTGTAGACACGGCGCTTATGCAGGGCATAGAGCTTGGAGAAAGCGTCGGCGTCGCCGTTCTTTGCTTTCTCGATCGCTTCTGCTTCGCCCGCGATGGGAGGGTTCCGCTTAAACAAGCCGGGCGTTGCGTTGGTTGTGGTCATTCCTTGAACTTGCACCTGCATGCGCTTCTCAGTCCTGAAGATCTCCGATCAGAGATCTTCGCTTCCTGTTTGTTGAACAAAGCCCACGCATTTTTAGGATAAATCAACGGGGCGACCGCGTTCACCCGCAACGGAGCTTCGTTTGATGAGTTGGAAGGGATTGTTGTGCCAGAAGGTTGCCTATTTACGCCACAGAGGAGTTATGAGCCGATGAATCGGGCATAAAGGGACCTTGCGACGGCGACGTCGGTAGTGCCCTGAATCAGGGCTCGACCGTCTGCGAAGACGGTGAGCGTGTGTGGAGCACGTTCAAAGCGAAGCAGCATCTGGTTGAAGCGGACAGAACCATGCACAGAGAGGCGTGCGGCAAGGTCCTTGAGATCGACAGGCCGGTTGGGCTCGTGAATTTGAACGGAGTTGCGTCCGCAGAGTGTGATCTGAGGGCGGCCTGCGCCTTCGAGATGGGGAAAGCGATGGTGCCCGCAGGTCTCGCAGTCGGCGCGCGGTGCGCCGGTGCGGATCTCGGAGTGGTCCCCCGTCCAGAGATCGAGAGAGAACAAAGTGCGCCGAAGGGCTGAGGCATTCCCTGTAAGCAGCTTGAGGGCTTCGGTGACGGCGAGCGAGGCGGCCAGATTGACGGCGGTGTTGAGGATTCCCGCGGTGTCGCAGGTCTCCACGACGCCCGTCGGAGGGGCGGGGAAGATGCAGGCCAGGCAGGCTGTGCGTTTCGTCTCGCCGAAATCGGCGGGCAGGATGTTCATCGTGGCGGCGTAGGAGCCGATGGCGGCGGTGTAGATCCATGGCTTCTTCTGCTGCACGGCGTAGTCGTTGAGAAGGTAGCGGGTTTCGAAGTTGTCCGTGGCGTCGAGGAGGATCTCTGAGTCGCCGAGCAGGGCGTGGATATTCGCGGGGGTGAGGTCGGCGATGTGCGCGTGGACCGTGACCTCCGAGTTGAAGTCGGCGATGCGGCGGCGGGCGGCTTCGGCCTTGGGAAGAGATTCCAGGGCGTCGGCTTCCGTGAAGAGGACCTGGCGCTGGAGGTTGGAGGGCTCTACGAAGTCGCGATCGATGAGCGTCAGCGTTCCGGCGCCTGCGCGAGCGAGGAGCGATGCGGCGGCGGCACCGGTGGCACCGACGCCGATGACGGCTGCGTGGGCGTTCCGGAGTCTCTGCTGGCCTGTAGGGCCGATGGGGGAGAAGAGGGTCTGGCGCGAGTAGCGGTCGGCGGGATCGATTTTGTTTTCTGGGATCAACGGACGGCCTTTCTGCGCTGTGTCTATTCTATGGGTTGGCCAGGAGGGTGCGATGAAGCTGACGTTGGGGCAGGTAGCGGATTGGATCCATGCAGAGGGCGAGTTCGTTTCCGCCGACGAAGTGGTGGGGTATTCGATCGATTCGCGGACGGTGGGTGCGGGTGAGTTGTTTTTTGCCGTGATGGGCGAACGTTTTGACGGGCACGAGTTTGTGCAGACGGCGCTGGAGGCTGGAGCGGTGGCGGCGGTGGTCAGTATGCGGTGGGTCGTCCCTGCGGAAGTAGATCCCTGCAAGCTGCTGCGCGTTCCCGATGGCGAGGATTGCGTTTTGAGCGCGCTGCAGAAGCTGGCGCGCGAGGTGCGGAGAAGCTGGGGCGGGCGTGTGATCGGCATAACGGGCTCAGCGGGCAAGACGACGACGAAGGAGTGCGTGGCGGCGGTCCTGTCGGCGAAGTTCAAGGTACTGAAGTCCGCTGGCAATCTGAACAACCACTTCGGCGTGCCTCTGCAGCTTTTGCGCCTGGAAAAAGAGCACCAGGTGGCCGTGATCGAGATGGGCATGAATCACGCCGGGGAGATCGCTGCTCTGGCGAAGATCGCAGAGCCGGAGTGGGCCGTTGTGAGCAACGTGGCGGCAGTGCATCTTGAGTTCTTCGCGGATGGGATTGAGGGCATTGCGAAGGCAAAGAAAGAGCTCGTGGATGCCCTTCCCGCGAACGGAGTGGCGTTCCTGAACGCCGATGATGTCTTTGTTTCGACCTTTGGGGAGGGACACGAGGCGAGGATGTTCGGTCTGAGTGAGACTGCGGATGTGCGCGGCGTGGATGTGAAGAACGTTGGTCTGGAGGGGATGCAGTTTGCCGTGCAGGTGACGGCGCGCGAGGGTCGCGTGGCGGACAGGATGCGCGCACGCATCG
Organism: Terriglobus sp.; assembly: GCA_023265355.1. GTDB lineage: Bacteria > Acidobacteriota > Terriglobia > Terriglobales > Acidobacteriaceae > Terriglobus. The sequence continues at coordinate 671 of JAHFTZ010000012.1, read as the reverse complement.
CCCTGCTGGGAGAGCATAACGTCTACAACGCGCTGGCGGCGATTGCCGTGGGTTTGGAGAGCGGGATGACGTTGGGCGAGTGTGTCTTTGCGCTGGACAGCGTGGTGCCCAGCGACAAACGCGGCGAAATGATCGAGTGGTATGGAGCGAGGCTGATCAACGATTCGTATAACTCGAACCCGCGCGCATTGGAGGCGATGGTCGATGCCCTGATGGCCATCGAGGGAGCCCGACATATTGTCATCGCAGGCGAGATGTTGGAGCTGGGGCAGGACGCGGGCAAATTGCATGCGGCCTCCGGCCGGCAGATGGCGAAGCGCGGCGTGGATGTGGTGGTGGGTGTGCGTGGATTTGCGGAGAGTCTTGCCGGTGTGGCGAAGATGAGTGGAGCGGAGGCTTTGTTCGTAAAGACTCCCGAAGAGGCCGGTGTGTGGATGAAGGCGAACCTGCGCGAGGGGGATGTGGTGCTTCTGAAGGCCTCGCGTGGTGTGCGTTTGGAGAAGGCGCTGGCCTCGCTCGCAGAGGCTGCAGTTGACGGCGAGGTGGGGTAAAGGAGCATCCTACTTGGCATGGCAAAAGATTTGGCAGTAGGCGGCGGCAAGAGCGGAAGCGGGGCGATCTCGGCTCCGAAAAAGGCAGTGAAGAAGGCGGCCAAAAAAGCAGCGAAGAAA
>JAHFTZ010000295.1 GCA_023265355.1 Terriglobus sp. | reverse complement strand
GGAGTAGTGATAAATCGGCCCGGTAGCAGCCCATAAGACGATCACACCAATTGCGGCAGCAAACGCCCATCTGGATCCCAGATAAGCCGCGGTCACTGCCGCAAAATGGCCGAAGTGGTCGGTATTGGTCTTAAGCGCTTCTTTCCGCTTTGCCTGCATGTATCCCCCGGGTGATTGGAAAGTGAGACGCGCGGCGAAAGCCTCTAGTTGTGTCCGGGTAGTATGCACACAAGATGGCCCGGCCAAAATGCCGGGCCTTCCTGCAGATCTACGCGCTATCCCCCTCCGAGCCTCACTTTCAGGCCCGTACGAAAGTTGAACGGCAGCGAAGGATACCCGATCGGCCCCATATGCTGCTGCCCGAGCAGGTTGTTCATCTGCGTAAACACGGAGAACTTGGAATTGATCTGGTAAGTCACATTGGCGTCGATGTTCTGATAGCCGAAGTCCAGGTTCCGGTTGGGAAGCAGAAGCGTGTTGTCGCCGTTGAAGTCTGAGTACGACAGGAACGTCGAATCGTCCGAACGCGACGAAAACGCGCTCTTCACCGCAGCAGTAAATTTGGTCGCCGTGTACTGCACCACGAAGTATCCCGTCTGCGGCGCACGCCGGAAGGGTCTCTGCCCGACCAGCGGCGAGCTGCTTCCGATGGCGATTCCGGGATAGTTCGGATTGATCGCAGGAAAGCCCCCTGGTAACTGCGCGGTCACGTCGCTCGAAAAGCTCTTCTGCACATTCGAGTCGAGATAGGTGTAGCCGCCGCGTGCGAAGAAGTGCCGACCGGCACGCCATTCCAGCTCTGTCTCTATTCCCTGTGCGCCGAAATCGAGCGAGTTAAGGTAAGCGCCGCCGAAGTTGTTCGCGATGCTGGAAGGCACGGGTATGCCAAAGTACTTCGTAATATCCGATGCACCTACGAACTCGATCTGTCGGCCGAACTCGTTATGGAAGTAGTTGAACTTCAGCATCAGCTTGCTTCCATAGATGCTCTGGTCAATGCCGCCCTCGTACGTACGCAGTCGCTGCGCACCGATAGGATTCACGCCAGCAGCAGTGACGCCAGCCTGCTGCAACAGGACATAGAGAGATGTGAGCTGGGTAGTAAGATTCGGTTCCTGCACACCTTTGGAGAAGTTGAAGCGCAGCTTCGTTCCGTGGAACCAACCAGAACCCGGACGCACCGGATAACCTGCAAGACCAAAGCGCGGCGTCGCCTCCGTGCCGTAGAGATAGTTCTTCTGGATTGCTCCGCCCAGCGTGTAGAAGACGCGGTTCAAGATATCTCCTTGCAGCTGCACGTTGTAGTCATAGTTGCGGCGGCGAGCGTTCTGTTCCAGGAAGAAACCGGGGTTGTGATAGGCGCCACGCTCGTCTTCATAACGGAAGCTTCCGTATCCGGAGAGATGCGGCGTAAAGCGGTAGTCCGTCTGGTACTGCATGCCGTCGCGATTATTCGCCGAATCCGTAGGCTGCGGATAGGTTCCACCGAAAGCTATGGCCGCGCGTCCCGTTCCGCTCGTTCCGTTCGCACCACGAATGGTTACCGTATTGCCGTAGTACGTCACTCCGAAAGGTCCGTTGACGGCCTCACCAACCGGGTAGAAGTTTGTAGCCTGCTCGTATTTGCGCGATCCAAAGTACCGCAGCAGGTTGTGCCAGTTGCCGTGGTAGATGTTATCGATCGTTCCGCCAAAGAAGGTCTGCTCATCGGCTTGCTTACCGGCGGTCGCAATCCCCGCAAAATCAAATGCGCCAGGAAGTCCCGTTGCGGAAACGCCGCGCCGCACCGTGCCGCGGAGGTGGGTCGAACCGCTCAGACTGTATCCGAGGTTCGCCGCCGCAGTCGTCACGTGAAAACGGTCCATTGGCAGAGCGTTCGAGCTGTCGAAACGGGAAACTGCCGTGTAGTAATCGATCTTGCGATAGGCCCCGCTCAATTCGCCTTCATTGCGATAGGTGTGAAAATTACCCGCGTCTCCTGTGTAGTTCAAGACCGGCGCCGGAGTCACGCCGTGCGGCGTATTGAAGCTCACCACGGAGGAGATAGCGTCCGAACCGTAGAGCACGCTGTCGGGTCCACGATGGATCTCCAGGCCATCCACGGCAGTCGAGGAGAGAATGCCAAAATCGAAGCGTCCGCCCACATCATCCGCCGGTATGCCGTCCACCATGACCTTGTTTCCGTCAGACGTTCCACCCCTTACAAAGAGCGAGGTCTGGCCACCGTTTTGGCCCGTCTGCACAACGCTGACGCCTGGCTGCAACCTCAGTTCCTTCCCAACGCCTTCGCGCGTCGCCAGGTCCGCGGGCGAGATCAGATAAACACTCGCACTGGATTGCTCAATTGGCGTTGGCAGCCCCGTCGCCGTAACCGTCACCTGCTCGTCCACCGCACGGAAGCCCAGCGTAAGGTGGTTGGTCACCACGTCCAGATCGCCGCCATAGAAGGGCTGAGCCACATTGGTCGCATATCCCGCAGCTCCCGTCAGCAGGACGAACCGTCCCGAAGCCGCGCTGCGAATCTCATAGCTGCCGTCCTCGTTCGACGTGCCGGACGCGATCACGAGGTGTCCCTGTAACAGCTGTACCCTCGCCGATCCGATCGGACGGCCCAGCGGATCGCGCACATCGCCGCGCACCACGACAGCATGAAGATTGGAAGTCAGAAGAACTGCTGCAACACCCGCTAAGGCGCACGTTCGAAGACGCACACGCATGCTGGCACAAATCTGGCCTGAATCGTAAAACATATCTGCTCCTCCACTCCCCCTCGGAAGTGTGGCTGTGTCAGCAGTGGAATCGGTCTCCTGACTTACGCGCCGGGCTGCAACGATGTCCGGTGTACTTCCCTTCCCGCGATATCACCGCAGTGCGAAGTATCCTCGAGTGCAAAAACCGTTCTGGCCCATGGCCATTGCGCGCTTACAGTTGCGGGGCAGTGGCGGATTTTCACCGCGCTTCCCAAAGCATTCCTCTGCGCGAACAATTAAAACGCACACAGTGATCCTCACTGCGCGAAGTACGTCTACCGATGCAAACGATAGCTTATTGTAAGCCGAGCGGCCTCTAGCCGAGCAGCTCCATCATCACCCTGGCCGCCTGCACACAGTCCGCCCGCGAAACGTCGTAGTGGGTGACCAGCCTGACAGAGTCGGCTCCGATCGTACTCGCAAGCACGCCGCGCTCCCTCATTCCCGCCACCAGCTCCGCTGCTTTTCCGGTTTTGATCGTCACAAAGACTATGTTGGTCTGCACGTCTTCCAGGCCCACCTTGCAATGCGGATGATGCGCAATCGTCTCCGCCAGTAGGCGTGCATGGGCATGGTCTTCGCTCAGACGCCCCGGCATCTCTTCCAGCGCGATCAACCCGGCAGCAGCGAGGATACCCGCCTGTCGCATGCCACCACCCAGAGCCTTACGCACAACGCGCGCTTGATCCATCAACTCGCGAGAACCCACCAGCATCGATCCCACCGGAGCGCCCAGAGCTTTCGACAGACAGAACATCACCGTGTCAAAGCCTTTGGTCAGAACCGAGACGTCCTCACCCAGCGCCGCAGCCGCATTGAAGACACGTGCTCCATCGAGATGCGTCTTCAACCCGGCAGTGCGTGCGCCGTCCAAGACTTCCTCCATCACTGCCAGAGGAGTGACCGTACCGCCGGCCATATTGTGCGTGTTCTCAAGCCAGACTAAGGACGTCTGCGCTTTGTAATAGATCTTCGGAGAGATCTTCGGAGCAATGTCGCTCCAGGTCAGAATGCCTCTCTCCGCCGGAACCGCACGCAGCTGGCAACCGGAGAAGGCCGCAGCCATTCCCATCTCCCAATCCAGCACGTGTGCGCGCGCCTCGCAGATGGCCTCGGTTCCAGGCTGTGTATGCAGGCGCATGGCGATCTGGTTCCCCATCGATCCCGAGGGCACAAAGAGGGCTGCCTCGCGTCCAAAGACCTCCGCCGCCCGTGCCTCCAGACGGTTCACCGTCGGGTCTTCCCCGTAAACATCGTCCCCCACCTC
>JAHFTZ010000011.1 GCA_023265355.1 Terriglobus sp. | reverse complement strand
CCACACCGTAGGCAAGGCAGAGTAAGAGGGATACGAACCAAGCAAAAGGAGCAGCCCGCGGGCTGCTCCTTTTTGCTGTCTGTATTCAGTTCGCTCTAGAACAACGCCTTCAGACCAAGCTGCAGCTGACGCGGCGGGTAGGCACCGGAGACGGTGCCGAAGTTGGAGTTGCTGACGTTGAGGTTTACGCCAGAGAAGTTGGTGCGGTTGAGAACGTTGAAGGCGTCAACCTGGAACTTGACGCGAACACGCTCCGTGATAGGGAAGAACTTCGACAGAGTGGCATCCGTCTGCGCAAGGCCCGGACCGACGACCGCACCCGTTCCGGAGTTACCGAAGCGGGCAACGGTTTTGGGCGTCACAGCAAAGGGAGTCGCTGTATTTCCCGCCCTGGTGCTGTTGTTGATGTAGCCGTCGATACCAGCCCTACCTGTGTTGTAGATCGCCGTTCCCGGGACGCGATCCGCACGTACCGTTCCCAGACCGAGGCTGGAGGTAGCCTGCACGTTGAAGTAGGCTCCACTCTGAAGACGAGCGACGCCGCTGATCTGCCAGCCGCCCGCCACTTCGCGAATCAGGTAGTTGTGACCTCTAAACTCCGGTGCCTGGATGACGAAGGTCGCCACAAAGGCGTGGCGGCGATCGTTGGAGAGGTTGCCGTAGTTGTAGTTGAGATCGCGCCAGTTTTCGAGCGTAGTGTTGTTTCCGTTCGAATCGCCCAGTGCTTTGGAGTACGTATAAGCAAGGGTGTAGGTCACGATGCCAGCACGCTTGGACGAGAACATCTGCAACGAGTTGTAGTTGTAGTTCGAATCGAAGCGGTTGGAGTTGATGGCGGTATATCCCTTGTAGGGGTTGAAGAAGTTAGTCGACGAGATGGCGTTGGAGCCATTCGCGTTGGCCACCACCGGAGCAAGGTCAGGGAAGTTGACGTTCGGCTGACGAAGCTGGTGATGGGCCACGTTACCGACGTAGTTCATCTCGAAGAGGATGGACTTCGGAAGCTGACGCTGGAAGCCAAAGCTGTACTGCCAGGTGGACGGATTGCGGTTTGTCGGATCGATGGCGCTAATGCCTGCCTGAAGACCCGTGTTGATTGCAGCGAGGCTTCCAATCGTCGAAAGGTTACCCGTGTCGAACTGGGTGTTTTGCAGGAAGGGAGGAAGATTCAACTGGCTGAAGATCAGGTTGCCCTGCGGACGGTAGAAGAAAAGACCGATACCGCCACGGATGACCGTATTGTTGTCGACTGCATACGCAAATCCGAAGCGCGGACCGAAGGCTCCATTCATGTTGTAGAAACCGCGCGGCGCACCGGCAGGGATCAAGGGGAAGATGGCCGTGTTCACATTCGGCACACGCTTTACCTGGTCTGCGGGTACTCCATCCCCAGCGCGCACGAGGCCGTTGTAGGGATTGCCCACGCCCGGTGTCAGACGTCCATTCGGAAGCACTGTCACGGCATTTGCCGGGTTGTAGGCCGCAGCGTCGAAGTTGGAGACGTTGTTGCCCTGTGTGTAGAAAGGAGAGATCAACTGCCAGCGAAGCCCCATCTCCAGGCTCAACTTGCGCGTCGCCTTCCAGCTATCCTGCGCGAACCACTCCACCTGGTTGAAGCGGAAGTGTCCGATAGGATCCGCACTGGCCTCCTGGTAGCTCTGAAAGTTGCCGAGGAAAGCATCGGCAAGTGCATAGCAGGTCGTGTTTCCACTGGCCGCACGGCAGTTGCTGGACGTCGGTGTGGCGTTGAAGGTGGCGGTTCCGGTGTAGTTTGAGCGGCCGTTCTGGTCGACACGGTCGCGGATGTAGACTCCGCCAAATTTCAAGTTGTGGTTGCCCTTGATGTAGGTCACATTGTCTGCAACCTGGATGTCCGTAGACGGAGACTGCAGTGCAAAGTTCGGTCCCTGGAAGGGAGCGTAGTTCGTGACGTTCACGATAGGAATACCGTTCGGATAGGGTCCAGCTCCTGGATAGAGCTTGTTGTATTGGAAGCCGTACGTCTCGCGCTTCCAGTTATCTCCCGCAGGAGGAATACGCTGTGCCGCCCAGCTGGTGTTGATCTGCGCCTGGTTCAGAAAGTTGGAACGGATCGCCCAAGTCTCAGAGAGCAGATAGCTCTGTCCGGGACGGTTGCGGGTCGTGGGTGTCGTGTTCAGGATGCCCGCGTTGGAGAAGGTTCCGAAGGGATCGATGAGCGTATTGGCGTCATGGATCCAACGACCGTAGAGGGTGTGCTTCTCGTTGATGACATAGTCGAAGCGAACCAGATCCTGGTGAAAGTTCAGCGGGCTGGAGGGCGCCAGCGTGAGGTTGTTGCTGGGGATACCGCCGTCGCGGAAGCTGAGTCCGGCATTGGCGATCGTCTTGTAGACGTTGGCGATCGCGCGTCCGTCCGGCGTGATGAGGGATGCGATGTTGTTGGAGGGAATGGGCGTTGCCGTACCGGGATAGTAAAGCTGTCCGGCGGTCGAAGAGCAGACACCGTTCACGAAGGTATTCGGCGTGCCGTTCGTCGAGGTGCTGGTGCAGACAGCGGAGAAGTCGCCGTTCTGCATGGCGGTCGTCGGTACGGTGAAGGTTGAGGCGACGGCCTGCTGGCGAAGGCGCTTCCACTCTTCTCCAACGAAGAAGAAGAGCTTGTCTTTGATGATCGGTCCGCCGAGGAAGAAGCCGAAGTCGTTGAAGACCAACTGCGTCTTTCTCTTTGCAATGTAATTTGTGGCATCAAAATAATTGTTGCGGAGGATCTCGAAGGCTCCACCGTGCCAGGAATTCGTTCCGCTCTTCGTCACAATGTTGAACGAAGGTCCGGAGGTACGACCGAACTCTGCAGAGGCGTTCGAGGTATCGATCTTTACTTCACGAATGAAGTCAGGGCCGACGTTGTTCATCAACGAACCGTTCGATCCGGCCACCTGGTTGTAGGCGCCATCCACGGTGAGATTCCCTGTATCGCCTCGATTGCCATTGATCGTCTGGTTGGTGGAAGCAAGAGAGGTCGTTACCGAGAAGATATCGGGGTTGGTGACGACAGCGCCCGGCACGAGCGTAAGCAGCTGCGTGTAGTTGCGGCCGTTAAGCGCGAGGTTCTCTACCTGCTTGGAGTCGATCACGCGCGCCAGTTCGCCCGAGGTAGTATTCAGCGCTTCCACAGCGCCACCCTCTACCTGGACCACTTCGCTGGTTTGACCGAGCTGGAGTGCAAAGTTGGACGAAACCTTTGCGTCTGCGGAGATGGTAATGTCCGCCTGCTGCGCCGTGCGGAATCCCGTCTGCGTGACCGAGATCGAATAGGTTCCGATGGGAAGGTTTGTGGCGATGTAATTTCCATCGTTATCGGTGGTTACCGTTCGCTTCGCCTGCGTGTTTGCCGAAGTAATGGTCACAGTAACTCCGGGGACCGATGCCCCCGAAGGATCGGTGATGGTTCCGGTTATCTGTCCAAAGCTACTCTGCGCCCCTGCAAACGGAGCAGCCACAGTCATGGTGAGTAGGAGCAGGAACGAAGCCCAGCTCTTGAAAATGTTACGCATCTAGTCCTCCCAAAGTGCCTAAATCATCTATGGCGGGGCTGTGTCCGTAGAGTCAGCCCACTGATTTCGCCATGACCTCTGACGTTGGCAAATTGATATAGCCGACTCGGAATCGGCCTGGCAATTTGCAGCGACCATTAGTTATTTCGGGACACGAACCTGTCAAGACCTTTCCGCTGCGAAGCTCCACCAAAGTTCCTAACTTGGAACCCCCTCGGCAGACAACGTATCTGCCGAGGGGGTATCGGATTTAGCATCCCGTGGAAGGCGTCCGTCGATTTTGCAAGATGCTAGCCATGCCGCAATTTGAATCAGGGCAGAGGTTCATGCCGAATTGGAATCGGGAAGCTTCGGCAGCAGGGTTCGGAAGTAGCTGTTTTGAATAGGTATATATTAGACTTGAGCGGGTATCTAATGTCTCTCCGAGCAGCACGCCTCTTCTCCAAGGTCGTCTCCGAATCCACGCGACCTCTTGCTGCCCGCCACGCCGGTGCAGCTCTCGCGCTCTGCCTTTCGACCGGATACCTGATGGCCCAGGCGGCTCCAGCGGCCACCACCCCGTCGGCGGCTCCTCAAACGACGGCGCCCATAAACGTTCCGCAGCAGACTCCTGTAAACAACACTAATAACTCTGTTGATAACAGGAACTGGGGCAACCGTCAGACGCAGAACTCGGGACGGCAGCGGCAAAATCGCGGCAACAACAACGCGAACGAGCCGCAGACGTCGAACACCGCACAGCAGGTAGCGCCCACCGAGTTTCAGGTTCTGGTCTCAGGGACCGCAGGCCGCATTCTTCCCGTCTTCGGCGCGGACCTCTTTTCCGATACACCCTCGACCTTCGCACCGATTGATAATGTGCCGGTCACGGGCGACTACGTCATCGGCCCCGGCGATGAAATCCGTGTCAGCACCACCGGCCAGTTGAACCGGGAGGGCAGTTTTATCGTCGACCGCCTGGGGAACATCACGATTCCCGACGTTGGACCGATTCACCTCTCAGGCCTGCGCTATTCGGAGCTTTCACCCTACATCCGGTCGCAGATCGGACGGGTCTACCGGAATTTTGAGCTCAACCTCAGCATGGGGGAGTTGCGCTCCATCCAGATCTTTGTCGTCGGGCAGGCGCGCCGTCCCGGCGTCTATACCGTCAGTTCCCTGAGCACCCTGCTCAACGCTCTCTTCGCTTCAGGAGGCCCCTCGGGTACAGGTAGTCTGCGGCACATCGAACTGCGCCGTGCAGGCAGTGTTGTCACGGAGCTTGATCTCTACGACTTTCTTCTGCGCGGAGACAAGAGCAAGGACGTTCGCCTTGAACCCGGCGATGTCATCTTCATCCCGCAGATCGGTCCACAGGTTGCCATTACCGGGAGCGTGAGCACCTCCGCGATCTTCGAACTCAGGAACGAAGTCTCGATCTCGCAACTTCTGCAACTGGCTGGCGGAGTCAGCGTCGTTGCGTCCTCCGCCCTGGTCCGGGTTGAAAGCATCTATGAACATCGCGAGCGTGCCTTCCGGGACGTCGATCTCAACTCCCCTGCTGCCTTCCCGGTTAAGAACGGCGATATTGTCTCCATCGGCTCTATCACCGACCGTTTCCGGGAGACCATCACACTGCGCGGCAATGTGGCTAACCCAGGCCGGTATACATGGCATGAGGGCATGCGCGTCCGAGACCTGATTCCCAACAAAGATACCCTGATCACTCGTGCCTACTACCGCTCCGTGACCGCGCTCGGCCAGAACACCAGCTCCACCAACCTCGTGGACACCGGGCTCAATACCACGTCCGCCACCGCAGCCGCCCCCAGTTCCAGGGGAAGCAACGCCGCGAGCAGCATCACCTCGGGCGGCGGGACGATCACCGGAGACCTGAACGGCCCATCCTCGACCACGACCGCCTCTACCGCAAACACCACGACCAGGACGGACGTCGTTCTGCCTGCTCCAGACATCAACTGGGACTATGCTGTGATTGAACGCCAGGATCCCGAAGGCCTCAATACGACGCTGCTGCCGTTCCGCCTCGGCGACCTGATTCTGCGTAACGACGAATCACAGAACCTCGCTCTCCAGCCCGGCGATATTGTCACGATCTTCTCGCAGACCGACCTTCGCGTTCCTTCCGCGCATCAGACGCGCTTCATTCATCTCGAAGGAGAGTTCGTCTCCGCAGGTGTTTACAGCGTGATGCCTGGTGAGACGCTCCGCCAGGTCATCCAGCGCGCCGGTGGACTTACGCCCGACGCCTTCCTGTATGCCTCCGAGTTCACGCGCGAGTCCACACGCCGCATCCAGCAGCAACGCCTGAGCGAGTACGCCGACTCCCTTGAAGCGCAGATCAATACGCAATCTGCAAGGGCCATCTCGAACAGCACAGGAGATGCCGCCGATGGAATTGCAGCCTCGCTTGCGCCGTCGCGCCAATCGGTAGCCCGTCTGCGACAGCTTCGCGCGACGGGACGCATCGTGCTCCAGATGAAGCCGGATGACATTGGCGTGAATGCCATTCCCGACATGGCCATCGAGGACGGGGACCGCTTCGTGATCTCGCGGAGACCATCCACCGTCCTGGTGCAGGGAGAGGTCTTCTCGCCCAATGCGTTCCTCTTCGAGCCAGGGCACCGCGTCAAGGATTACCTCCATATCGCAGGTGGGCCGGACCGCCAGGCAGACAAATCCCGCATCTTCGTCATCCGCGCGGACGGCTCGGTGATCTCCAAGCAATTTGGCAATCTCGACCATGCTCCGATCTTTGCCGGAGACACGGTTGTCGTTCCACCGCAGATCAAGACAGGAAGCCTGCTCCGCGATCTGGCCGTCATCTCGACCGTCGTCAACTCGGTGACGCAGATCGGCTTGCTCGGCGCGGTCATCCTTACGCGGTAGCCAGTGGTGCAGTTCGGCCTTCAGAAAGAGATCGATGTCCACGAACGACGTTCAATCCGGTGAATACCTACCTCAGCCAGACGTACAGAATGGCGAGGAGGGGTTCGATCTTCTTCAGTTAGGTCTTATCTTTCTCAAGCATCTTCGCCTGATTCTTTTCTGCACTCTTGCCCTGGGGATTGGTGCGTACATTGTCACCCTGTTCATTCAAAGAGCCTATGGGGCACACGCCACCTTCCTTTTGGAATCGCAGGATAACGCGAACGGCTTGACCGGAAATCTCTTCTTCAGCAGGCAGACCGATCCCACTATCTCTCTTCTGCAAAGCGAATCGGTCTCAGAGCTTCTCGTCAGTGGACAGCACCTGGAATCGTTCTTTCCCAACATGACGCCACGGGCCATTCAGAGAAAGGCCGCAAGTGAGGCTACCTTCGCACGATCCGCGGATGGCATGTTCATTATTTCGGTCACCGACGTGAAACCGGAGCGGGCCGTCGCCATCGCGAATGGTTATCTACAGGCGCTGCAAGAGCTGAATGACCGCATGAATCTCGATGCGGCGAAGCATCGGCGCGCCTTCTATGAGAGCCAGGTCAACGAGGAGCGGGAGGCCCTGGAAAAAGCTGAAGAGCGGCTGACCGAACTGCAGCAGAAGACCGGAGTTGTCCAGCCCGAGAGCCAGACCTCGATGGAGCTTTCCACGATCGCGGGCGTGAAGGCGCAGATTACGGCGCAGCAGGTGGCCCTTTCCACCCTTCTTTCGGGCGCCACCGAACAGAATCCCGAAGTGATTCGCCTGAGGACGCAGATCGCTGCGCTTTCAGCGCAGGAGCGTCGCATGGAAGCGAGCTTCAACGGCAAGCAGACCAACGATATACCGGCGACGAATCTCGAATATCAGCACCGGCTGGCGGACGTGACGTATCACCGCACCCTGCTGACGTCCTTCTCCTCTGAGTTTCAGCAAGCCCGCCTGCAGTCGACTTACCAGTCGCCCCATGTCCGCGTCGTCGATATGGCTCATCTTCCTCTGCCGATTACCTGGCCACCCAGCATGAAGATTACTTTGATCTTCGTGGCGCTCGGGTTTCTGCTCGGTCTCTGTCTCGCCGGAATAAGCCACATGCTTGAGCGCCTTATGGCAGATCCTGCACGCCGTTTGCAGGTGGCAGAGATGAATCGCACGCTTCGCAGGGCACTCTTCCTTCGGAGCTAGCGATGGCATCCACGAACCTCACTCTCGAACGGCCTACAGCGCACCACCGGACGATCCAAGCCTTCGCAGTGCTCCTTTGTATCTTTGTCGTGCTTCTCCCTAAGGGCGGCATCAAGGCCGCCGGACTCCCCATCACCTGGGGATATCTTGTGCTGATCTTCAGCTTTATCTTCAGCCTTCCCACACGGTTGTTCAGTTACAGGATGCTCTATCCCCGGCGGCTGCTTCTCACGCTGGCCACAGTCGCTTCCTTCCTCATCCCTTTCTTCTACTCCGTCCTGGCGAATGGAATCGCCAGTCCCCCCTTCTTTGTCAGTACGTTTACAAACTTCGTCGTTCTTCCCTTTCTCTTCTTCATCTTTTATCCGCCTTTTCTGCAGCGGATCGATGGCGAACGCTTCAGGAAGATTCTCGTCTTCTGCATTCTGGGAGCTGCGATCTACGGGATCGTCACGTTCATGCTGCGTCCTTTTACCGGGAAGTATGTCGAGATTCCCTTCCTCACGACCAACTCCGGCGATGCCAATCTGGAAGCCACAAAGAACATCGCCCGGGGAAATACCTTCAAGCTGATCTCCACCTACAACAACGGAAATATCTATGGCGTCTGCACCTTCATCCTGCTTCCTCTTTTTGACCGGCTGGTCTCTCAGCGATGGAAGCGCCTGACGGTACGTGCCGCCATCTTTCTTACGCTTTCGCGCTCCGTCTGGGCGGGGCTTTTCTTTGAACAGATTCTTTCCATGGGCGCAGTCTTTGTAGAACAGGCACGCTCCTTCCCGCGGATTCACAGCAAAGCTCTCTTTAGCCGCCTGCTCCTGCTCACTGCCTGCGGAGTGGTTCTGTCTGTGATCGTCGTCTGGATGAACCGCGACTCTTCATTCATCTTCGACAGCGAACTAGGTGGCCGCGCAGGTTCCCTTTCGACCTTCTCCTACGCCACTTTCCTGCCTTCGGTGCCTGTCGATGCTTTCTTTGAGATTCTTTACGCCTCCGCCGTCTATCAATACGGCTACGTCGGCCTGTTCGCGATCATCGCGATCTTCTTCGGGCCGTGGATGGTGCTGCTCTCCGACCTTCGGGCGCTCTCCGATCCCTACCGCCGCGCGGCGATGAAGGGCTTGGTTCTCTACTCTCTGCTCTCTTTTGGCGACTGCGCCATCAGTTTTATCCCGGTCATGACCTTTTACTGGTTCGCTTACATGGTCTTCATCTTCGGATTTCCAGGACACCTTGTCTCAAGTGCAGCGGCGAAGACGAACTCTTCGACTCTGCTCAATCCCACGCCTGTTCGCATCTCTCCCGTGGGTGGTCTTAGCTGACGGATCTCGAGTTCCGCTGCGCATTACACGGAGTGAAACCAGCGCGCTACTTCTGCTTGTCCATGGAACCGGGAGTCACGGTGACATCGTTCGGAGCGGAGGGGTTAATCTCTCCCTCTTTTTTCTCGGGTACGGGCGAAGTCACATCCGTGGGCTTGCCGTGCTCACCTTTTCCGCCATACTTGTCTTCGTTCGTTCTGGGATCACTCATCGTCTCTTCACCTCTTTCCATCAGATTGCGCCAAAGCCGTCGCGAGATGCCCTCGCTTACACTGGACTGATATGCCTCGCAGTTTGATCGTTAAACTCGGTGCCATTGGCGACGTCATCATGACCCTGCCTGCGGCCTTTGCCTTGCACGAAAGCGGGCACGAGATTCATTGGATCTGCGGTCGAGGTGTTCTTCCCATTCTGGAGCTTTATCCGTGGGTTCATCCCATTCCGGTGGATGAGCGGGCGCTTCTGCAATCCAGCGCGATCCAAAGGCTGCAAGCGATGTTTGGTCTCTGGCGTACGCTCGGCCTGTCCCGATATGACACGATAGCGACCATCTACTACGACCGTCGCTATCGTGCGCTCACACTTCCTCTGCGTGCGCGGCGAAAGATTTTGCTCAAACAAGGCGACCGCGCTCTGGACCTTCTTCCTAACCGCCATCACACGGACGAGTATGCTCGGCTTCTTGTGGGCGAAGACGCAGGACCGCTGCCTGAATCTCTGGCGCCCATCTCTCCGTCCAACCTGCCACCGTCGCCGCTTCCGCCGCCGCAGAGGACGCGCATTGTGCTGGCACCAGCGGGCGCCAAAAATCTTCTCCGCGACGACGCCCTGCGCCGCTGGCCTGCGGAGAGCTACGTCTCCCTCGCGGAAATGGCCCTGGGGGTTGGTTATGAGGTCGTTCTTGCGGGCGGCCCTGACGACGTATGGATTCGACCGTACTTCAAAGATCTTCCGGTCGTCGATCTGATCGCGCAGCTTTCGCTTCCTCAGCTGCTCGCCCTCTTTGACGCCTCCGCTGCGGTGGTCACGCATGACACAGGTCCCCTGCATCTTGCGGGAATTACAAAGACGCGTCTGCTGGGAATCTTCGGGCCCATCTCACCCTGGGAGCGGCTTCCGCGCAGACCGGGCACCGCAGCCATCTGGGGAGGAGAGGGCTTCGCCTGTCGTCCCTGCTACGTCGCGGGAAACTTTGCTGCCTGCACCAATAACCTTTGCATTCAGCAGGTGACGCCCGCCATGGCTTTTCAGCAGCTCCAGGTGCTGCTGGAGGGCGAAGCCGCTTCGCCGTTCGTGGTCGTTCCACAGCCGCCTGCCGGGGCTTTCGTATGAGGCCCGCGCTCTTTCTCGACCGCGACGGCGTCATCAACGAAGAGGTCGGCTTTCTCCATCGTCCGGAGGAGGTTCGCTTTGTCCCTGGGATCTTCGAGTTGATCCGCCAGGCCCGCAGCCGCGGCTACGCCATCATCGTGATCACGAACCAGTCCGGCATCGGCAGAGGTCTCTACACCGAGGAACAGTTCCACACGCTCATGCGATATATGCGCGGCCTGCTGGCCGCCGAAGACGCAGACGTGGATGCGATCTACTTCTCACCATTTCATCCCGTGCATGGTTTGAACGAGTACAAACGCGATACGGACTGCAGGAAGCCTGGCCCCGGCATGTTGCTGCAAGCAGCGCGCGATCACGATCTGGACCTCTCCCGGTCCGCACTGATCGGGGACAGGTGTTCCGACCTGGCTGCGGGGGCGGCAGCCGGCGTTCCCAAATTGGTTCTCCTACGGGGAACGGAAGCTTCATGCTGTGAACAGGAGAGCCTTCCTCAATTTTTCTTGGCGGAAACACTTGAAATGGCGGCATTCCAGCTTGGCTTCCACGCAAATCCTGCACCTTCGTCACCGATAACCTGAACTATCCTCGGTACTTGCGGGGATAGAGCGAGCAGGCCCGCACAACTTATTGTGACAAAGTGCATCTATACTGGCATTGACCAGATTATCTGTGAGGAGTGGTGAGCCGGTTTTTATGCGCTCGCGCCCATCGACAGAGCTTGTATTCGAGAATGCTTTCACTTGTTTTTGTGGCACCCTTGGCGGAGAAAAGCGACTTCGGCTTCTGCCTTTCCCAGGTAAATCGTGGCCGCAGATCTTAAAACCAGGATGAGCATGCCCCTGCAAGACCAATCACCGGAGTCTAGAGCTGTTGCTACCTCTCAGTCGTATGTAGAACAACTCTCCCCCGAACTTACACACGCGGGAAGAACCACTAGCTATGGCGTCGGCTTCGAGTCGCCCGCGAACACCTTCGATTACATCGTTCTCAAACGGGCGTTCGATATCGGGATGGTTCTTCTATTCTCCCCGATCCTGCTTTCCCTCGGTCTGATCGTCGCCCTTCTCGTGGTGCTCAGCTCTCCGGGACCGATCTTCTTTTCGCATCGCCGAATCCGCCGCGGAGGAGCCTTCTTCTCCATGTGGAAGTTCCGCACCATGTGCCAGAACTCCGCAGAGGTCCTGGAACGCCATCTTGCTCTCCATCCCGAGGATCGCGAAGAGTGGCTTTTGAACCACAAGCTGAAAAAGGATCCCCGGATTACAGGGATCGGCAACATACTGCGTCGCTCCTCCTTCGATGAACTGCCGCAGGTCTGGAACGTTCTTACGGGACGTATGAGTCTTGTCGGCCCAAGGCCGATCGTCGCAGCCGAAGTGGAGAAGTACCACAGCGATTTCGCCTACTATATCGCTGTGAAACCTGGCGTGACCGGGCTGTGGCAGTCCTCCGGTCGCTCCACCCTTAGCTACGACGAGCGTGTCGCCCTGGATCGTAAGTATGTCGAGAACTGGTCTCTTTGGCTTGACCTGAAAATACTTGTTCGTACCGTGCGTTGTGTGGTCAATAGCAATGGTGCTTTCTGACCGCGCGGCATAAGTCTTCTGTACGATCGGTTACATGCGCGTAGCCATCCTCCATCACTGGTTTGTCAGCCGTGGCGGGGGTGAGCGCGTCGCGGAGTGCATCGCATCTCTCTTCCCCGATGCGGATCTGATCACGCTGGTCGCCGCCGATGCGGGACTTCCTGAGTCGCTCAGGGATCGAAAGCTGACCACCTCTTATCTGCAAAATATTCCTGGCGCGGTGAGTCATCATCGTCAGTTTCTTCCGCTCTACCCCTCGGCCGTCGAACGTCTGGACGTTCGTGAGTATGACCTTATCGTCTCTTCGGATTCAGGGCCGATTAAGGGCGTTTTGAAGCGCGAAGACGCGACCCATCTCTGCTACTGCCACTCTCCGATGCGATATCTCTGGGACGCTTATGACCAATACCGCAACCAGATGATCGGCCCCACCCGCCTCGCCTTCATGTTGACGGCAAAATATGTGCGGGATTGGGATGCGCGCGCCGCGCGCCGCGTGACCGCCTTCGCCGCCAACTCCAACTATGTAGCGGACCGGATCTCGCGTTACTACGGTCGCGAGAGCAGGGTGATTCACCCTCCCATCGATCTCCAGAAAGCCCGTATCCTTGAGCCGCAGGATCACTATCTGGCCGCAGGACGTCTGGTCTTTTATAAGCGGACGGATCTTCTCATCGCCGCCTGCAACCGATTGAACCGGCCTCTCCGGATCGCAGGTACCGGTCCGGAGGAGGCAAGTCTCCGCAAACTTGCGGGGCCAAATGTGACCTTCCTTGGCGAGTTGTCGGACGAAGATCTTTGGAATGAGTACGCACGGGCGCGCGCCCTGCTCTTCGCCGCCGATGAAGACTTCGGCATGGTTCCTTTGGAAGCACAGGCCTGCGGACGTCCTGTCATCGCCTACGGTGAAGGAGGATCGCTGGAGACGGTAGACGCTTCCGGCGACCAGCCGACGGGCGTCTTCTTCCCATCGCAGACCGAAGACGCGCTCGTTGCGGCTATCGAACACTTCGAGTCCATTGAACCTAGCTTCTCTCCCACCGCTATCCAGAAGCATGCGGGCAACTTTGCGACATCGATCTTTCTGCAACGGATGCGCGACTTCGTTCTCACCCATGCACCGCAGGCGAGAGAGGCCATGGCCCCCCTGAAAGAGTGCGTTGGCCTGGAGCACTCTCCCCTGCTTCGAACCGTTTCCTAATATGCAGACGATGCGCGATCTTCTCCGGTCGGCTCTCGGAGTTTCACTCTCCGCGCTTCCCCCCGTGGAGCGTCTTGCCGCTGCGTGGCCTGTGGCCGCAGGGGGCTCGATTGCGGGGCACTCCGTGGTTGCGCGCCTGGAAGGCACGGTCGTCACCGTGGAGGTGGCGGATAGGGCCTGGCTCCAGCAACTCCGCAGCATGACGCCCCAGCTTCGCGGAGAACTTGCCCGCATCGCGCGCGTGCCGCTGACCGATATACTTTTTGAATACAAGCCATGACTGACATCACGAATCCCGAACGCGTCACCCTTGAAGAGGTCCGCCACGTTGCCTCGCTTGCGAACCTGCAGCTCACAGCCGAGGAAGAGCCGCACATGCAGCGCGACCTGAACGCCGTCCTCGGATACATCGCCGAGCTCAGCGAACTGGATACCACCGGCGTGCCGCCGCTGGCGCAGATCACTGAGCTGCTGCATGAGGCCGACTCCACATGGCTGCGTGCAGATGAGCAACGTCCTTCCGTCGACCGCGCCACCGTCATGCAGGAAGCTCCGAATACAGACGGACGCTTCTTCAAAGTCCCAAAAGTCATCGAGCGCTAGAACTTCCGCTCACCTCTTTATTACCGCCTTGCGTGCCGTCTCTGAACCTGAATCGTGGAGAGACAGCCGCGAGTGCGACCCAAGATTAGGACCACATCCATGAATCTCAAGACCCTGACCATTGACGCCACCCTCGCCGCGCTTCGTTCCGGCGAAACGACCGCCAGCGCATTAGCCCAACTGCATTTTGACAAGATCAAAGCGGAAGATCAGGTTCCGGGGCAGGAGATCAACTCCTTTCTCTCGCTCGCCGAAGACCTTGCGATGCGGCAGGCGGAGAAGATCGACGGCATGCTGAAGGCGGGAGAGAATCTGCCCGCGCTGGCGGGCGTCCCCATCGGAATTAAGGATGTCCTGACGATGCAGGGTGCGCCCTCCACCGCCGGATCGAAGATTCTAAAGGACTACCATCCGCCGTACGACGCCACGGCGGTGCGCAAGCTGGAGGCCGCAGGCGCGGTTCTTCTGGGCAAGCTGAACTGCGATGAGTTCGCGATGGGCGGCTCGAACGAAAACTCGGCTTACGGGCCGGTTCGTAATCCCAGGGCGCTGGACCGCGTTCCCGGCGGCTCCTCCGGCGGCTCCGCAGCCGCCGTCGCTGCGGGTTTCTGCGTCGCGTCCCTCGGTACGGACACGGGCGGCTCTGTTCGCCAGCCCGCCGCGTTCTGCGGCGTGACGGGTCTTTTGCCTACCTACGGACGCATCTCGCGCTATGGGTTGATCGCCTTCGCCTCTTCTCTGGACCGCTTCGGTCCC
>JAHFTZ010000294.1 GCA_023265355.1 Terriglobus sp. | reverse complement strand
CTCCGTTCCCGAGCGACTTCGAGAAGGCACGCCGCTGTTCGTCCAGTGTCCATCCAGAGGTTGCGACGTACTTATACGGCGCGATATCGCGAATACCGACCGACGACAGCAGGGAAGAGTGGAACCAGCCGCGATGCTGATCGCCGCCCTCTGTGTAGAGGTCGGCAGGGAAGCGCAGCTCCGGTTCCGTCTCCAACACGGCATTCCAGCTCGCACCGGATTCGAACCAGACGTCCAGGATGTCCATCTCTTTGCGGAACTCTGTCGTACCGCAGGCGCTGCATGCGGTTCCTGCAGGCAGGAGCTCTTCCGCCGAGTAGCGATACCAGGCATCCGCGCCCTCTTTTTCAAAGAGGCTGACGACACTCTCGTTAATCTTTGCGTCCTGCAGAGGCGTGCTGCACTTCTGGCAAAGGAAGACCGCGATCGGCACGCCCCAGATACGCTGGCGCGAGACACACCAGTCCGGGCGCGTTGCGATCATGTTGCTGATGCGCTCCTGGCCCCAGGAGGGATCCCAGGTTACCTTGGCGATCTCGTCGAGCGCCTTCTGGCGATACGTCGTCGGCAGGCCATCGACGGTCGTAACCGGCGTCTCCATGCCGATGAACCACTGCTCCGTGGCGCGGAAGATCACCGGGCGATGGCAGCGCCAGCAGTGCGGGTAGCTGTGGTGGATGTCTTCGCGTCCCATCAAGGCGCCGCGCGTCCTGAGCAGCTCGATGATGGGCTCGTTGGCCTTGTGGACGTTCAGGTTGTCATACTCCGGCAGGCCATTCCGCAGCCGCCCTGCATCGTCGACGTCGCAGGCCTGGGAGAGGGCGTACTTTTTCCCCGTGGCAAAATCGTCCGGGCCATGCGCCGGGGCTGTATGTACGGACCCTGTACCTTGCTCGATGGTGACGTACTCCGCCATGACGCCGAGGATCTCGCGGTCCAGGAACGGATGCGCAAAGGTGGTGCGTTCGAGGCGCGCACCGGTAAAGCGCGCGATCTCGACGGCGTCTTCCAGGTGGCAGGCGACCTTGACGGCGTTCACCAGCTCCGCAGCAACAATGTAAACGGCTCCGTCGCTGTTCTCCAGAGCAACGTATTCCAGTTCAGGATGAAAGGCGATGGCCATGGAGGCCGGAAGGGTCCATGGCGTTGTCGTCCAGATCAAGCCAAAGACCTGCTTGCCCGCGAGACGGCCATCGAGCGCTCCGGCGTCGCTGGTCAGGGCGTAGCGCACATAGACCGAGGGCGAGGTGTTCATCTCGTACTCAACTTCAGCTTCTGCAAGCGCGGTTTTGTCGTGCATGCACCAGTACATGGGGCGCAGACCCTTATAGACGAAACCCTTTTCATAAAACTCGTAAAAAGTAGAAAGAATTTTCGCCTCGTAGGCGTCCGTCATCGTCAGGTAGGGACGCTCCCAGCGGCCCAGAACTCCCATGCGGACAAACTGCGAGCGCTGCAGATCGACGTACTTCTGCGCATATTCGCGACAAAGCCTGCGAACCGTAAGGCTGTCCATCTCGAGCTTCTTGCGGCCAAGCTGCTCGTCCACCTTAATCTCAATCGGGAGACCGTGGCAGTCCCATCCTGGGACATAGGGGGCGTCATACCCTGCCATGGTCTTGGATTTGACGATAAAGTCCTTGATGCACTTATTCAGAGCATGCCCAAGGTGGATCTGGCCGTTGGCGTACGGCGGCCCGTCGTGCAGAATGTACTTCTCCGCGCCCTCACGCGACGCGCGAATCTGGCCGTACAGGTCTTGCTCCGTCCACTTGGCCAGGCGCGCCGGCTCGTTCAGCGGAAGGTTCGCCTTCATGCCGAAACCCGTCTTAGGCAGGTTCAACGTATCTTTCAGGAGGCGCGGTTTCTGTGCCTCACCAGATGTCTTTTGCTGCTCTTCCATCCCATCTCCCATGCTTCAAAGCCCAAGTTTCCATTGTACTTCCCATGGCGACGGAGGTGGCAGAACAGGTACGCCCCACTTCGGGGACCCTTTTTCCTTCTTCTGCGTCTAACGTGGAGACGTCTATACAGTTTTTTTGTAGAATGTTCGTTGGAGCCACCCAAGTGCTTTCTTCATGCCGCTCACCTGTACACTTCGGCATCAGACCGAAGAGCCGGAACCGATCCGGAAGGCGCGTTTAGACCTACCAGAGGCAGGGAACAGACGCTTCCCGGCACTCAAGAATGAGGCGATGGCAATACTTTGATGACTCCTCCAGAAGAAGATAAAACGAACAATCGTCATAGCGCAGAGTATGAACCGCATCTAGGCGTAGATCCCGAACTTGAGGGCGAAAGCGTTTTTGCTTCGCTTTGGTCGAACCTGCGCGATGTATTTTTTCCCACCAAGCTCCCGCCACTGCAGCTTGAGTCGAAGCCGATCGCAGTTGTCGATCGGATGGCCGTCAAGCGTGATCCCGTCTCGACCGGCATCGCTGTAGTCTTCCACGCTCTGATTATTCTTCTCCTCTTCTGGGTCGGCCACCGCATCCTGACCGCACCCGTCCCGGTGCCGAAGAAAGTGGCGGCGGTCGATCTGAACGCTCCCGTTCCAAAGGTGATCACCAAGCCCTCGCTTAAGGCGATGGGCGGTGGCGGCGGAGCGCACGACATGGCTCCCGTCAGCAAGGGACGTCTGCCGAAGTTCGCGCAGGAGCAGATCGTCCCGCCCAGCCGTCCACCGGAGATTCCGCCGAAACTGGCGGTGGATCCTACGCTGATCATGCAGCCCAACATGAAGATGACCAACAACAACATGCCCAACCTGGGCGATCCCCGTTCGCCGAACGTGGGCGTGTCGCTGGGTAACGGCGGCCACGGCGGCATCGGTTCCGGCAACGGATCTGGCCTTGGGCCGGGTGAGGGCGGCGGTACTGGTGGCGGTGTCTTCCAGATCGGCGGCGGTATCTCCGCACCGATTCTGGTCTTCCAGCCCGATCCTGAGTTCTCCGAAGAGGCGCGCAAGGCCAAGTTCCAGGGCGAGGTGCTAGTGAATCTCGTTGTGGACGCGACCGGCCGACCGACGCGTGTGCGGGTCATTCGTCCCGTGGGGATGGGTCTGGATGAAAAGGCGCTCGAAGCCGTTCGCCAGTACAAGTTCAAGCCAGCCCGCAAGGGAACCCAAGCGGTCGCGGTGGAGCTGAACGTTGCAGTGAACTTCCAGATCTTCTAGGCGAAAAGCAGGGAAAAGGCCGTCACGAGACCGTGGCGGCCTTTTCTGCGTCTGCCTGCACTTCTTCGAAGGTCATGTTCAGAGCGCGGCTACCGGTGCGTCGCTGCCAATCCTCGAACATCTTGCCGTAACTTTCGGTGAAACAAGCCTCCGCCGGAACGCCGAGCCTCTCCACCGTCTGTTCGATCCAATCAGGTTCGCCCTCAGCCTCGGCAAAGATCCCGATGGGGGTCTCGTCGAGCACGACGGCACCTCCGCCATTGGCGTCGATAAACTCGGTGCGATATTTTTCATAGCGAAAGACGGGGCGGTATCCCAGCTCGATGAACACAGCGCCCATGGCTTCACCGTCTTCGATGCTGGTCTCCGTCTCCCGACGAAACTTATAGCGAAGAGACTCCTGCTCGGCGAGCGCGTCGGTGGGCCGCTTATGGGTGAGCGTCCAGAGACTTCCGTATTGACGCAGACGCAGCACCTGCTTCTTTCCACGAAGGGAACGCTGTTCTGTATCGAAGAGGGAGTTTCGCTCCATCGTGCGCGGCGTCTTCAGAAGAAAGCCCGAAGCCAAAACGCGGTTATGAAAGGCGCGTGCGTTCGGCACGACGAATTTGAGTTCGATCTCCGAAACCACCATCCAGTCAGTATAGGAGGTATCCTCAACAGAAATGCCTGAGCCAAGGTGCAATACGCAGCAAATGACAATTGAAGATCTAGACCGCGCCGCCGAGATCCTGCGCGGCGGCGGCACCGTGGCGTTTCCGACGGAGACGGTCTATGGTCTCGGAGCCAACGCACTCGACGCAACTGCGGTAGAGAAGATCTTTGCCGCTAAGCAGAGACCCCACTGGG
>JAHFTZ010000293.1 GCA_023265355.1 Terriglobus sp. | reverse complement strand
AAAGGCCCAGAAGTCGAATCCGAAGAGCGCGAGCCCGGCGATCAGGAGATAGCCCGCGATGCCGATTGCAGCGATTGGAATGTGACCCTTGGCCTGAGGATTTTCGTCGAAGCTGCGTGGCGGGAAGACTGCAAAACGCGAATGATTCACCGCTCCACAATCCCAGTTTTCCGTCACCGCGCACGGTGGCGCGGCGTTGGGGTCCTGCATATGAATGCGCAGTGCCAGAACGGATACGACGGCGCCAGCCAGGGCCAGCAATGCAATGAGGATTCGTGTAACTCGCATAGATCTTCGACTCTACCCGTGGCTGGCCACAACTTCAACCGGGCCCACGTCCTCGCCAGACGCCATCCGGCATCAGACGAGAGGACGCATTCTCTAGCGCTTCTTTGCGGACTTCTTGGCGGGCATCCTGGAAGGCGCCTTCTTCGCGGCGATCTTTTTTGCAGGTGCCTTCTTTGCAGGCGTTTTCGCAGGCGCGGCAATCTTCTTCGGAATGGGTTTCTTCGCGACTGCCTTCTTCGCAACTACTGTTTTGGCAGGCGTATTCTTCGCAGCCGCTTTGATCGGCTTGGCTTTTTGGGCTACCGGCTTCTTTACAGCGACTTTCTTTGCTGCAGGCTCGGGCTTTTTCGCGACAGGCTTCTTCACCGCAGGCTTACTGGCCACTGTCTTTGCGGGGACGGCCTTCTTCGCAGCCACGGGTGCAGCCACCTTCGTCACAGCTGTTTTGACGGGAGCTTTTACGACGGGCTTCGCCTGTGCTGGTACGGGCCGGGGCTCCGCACTCTTTTGCGGCAAAGGCTTCTCCGCTACGGGAGCCGGCTTGTTGACTACGGGAGCTGCGGGCTTTTCGGCCACGGGTTCCACGGGTGTCTCTGCTACCGAAGCCGCGGGCTTTTCGACGACGGGAGGAACTGCCGGAGTGGGAGGCATGTTCGCCTCGGCCTGCTGCTTCAGCGCATGCAGCACGACGCGCAACATCTCTTCCTGCGGCGCGGGCTTGCCTGTCCAGATCTCGAACTGCCGCGCACCCTGCTGCACAAACATCTCTACACCCAGCACCACAGCGATGCCCTTCGATCGAGCCAACCGCACCAGCGGCGTCTCAATGGGGTTATAGACGAGGTCGAAGAGAAGGCCTGTGTTCAACTCCTCGGCGGAGATGGGAGGAGCAATCTTCTGCCCCAGCATGCCGTAAGGCGTTGCGTTGATCACGACGTCGAAGCGAGTCTTGGCCAGCTGATCGCGCCGCATGACCTTCGCCCCGGCCTGCCGTGCGAGCTTCTGCGCCTTCTCCGGCGTACGATTCAGAATACTGACCTCTGCACCCTTGTCCTTAAGGCCGAAGACAGCGGCACGCGCCACTCCACCCGCGCCCAGTACGAGCACTTTGGCCCCGCGCAGACGGATGCGGCGCTCCAGTGGACCTACGATGCCGCCCACGTCGGTGTTGAAGCCATACAGCTTGCCATCCTGCGCCCGGACCACCGTGTTGCATGCACCGATCTTTGCGCTCAAGGGATCGGTCTTCTCCAGATGGGCAAGGATATTCGTCTTCAGAGGCATGGTGACGGAGACGCCATGGATCGGCAGCTGCTCCATCACCTTCAGAAGGTCCTTCACATCGCTCGTCTCCAGCGCTACGTAGACGGCGTTGACTGTCTCGCGACGGACAGCGGTATTGATCATCAGCGGCGACAGGGAACTGGTCACCGGGGATCCAGCCACACCGTAGATGCGGGTCGAGGCCTCGATGCCATCCATGCGGTAGAGCTCGTTCAACGTTCGCGCTGCTAATTGCCCGGGAGCCGTCTCTTCGCCCAGCGTGGCTGCTCCAAACGTAAAGACAGACCCGAAACGAGGTCCCAGAATCCGCGTCAGAACGCCGAAACTACCCATCGCCAGGGCCACTACATTGGCATTCTCGGCGTGCTTCTCCAGGAGCGCGGTCACCTTCAGGTTGTCCGGAAGGGAGTTTGCCGTCGGCACAATCTTATAAAAATCAGGGGAAAACGCCGCAATCCGCTCGTATACGGCGTCCAGATCCGGGGTTCCCTTGAAGTCATGGAAGCTCAGCATGACCAGGCATCCGGCCTCGCGCAGCTTGTCGAGTGCCGTAGCCTTCAGCGCCTCGGCCGTCTCGATCTCCATATCCACGATCTGGCAGCCGCTCTTCGCGGACGCCAGCAGGTGCTCCATCTGCTCCTCCGCCGAACCGGCAAAATCTCCGCCATTCGCTTTGCGGCGACAGGTTGCGATGATAGTGAACAGAGGGCGGTCCGCCAGAAACTGCTTCAGCCTGCCGGTCACCAGTTGCGGTTTCTCCAGGGAGTCGAGCCGGAGTTCCAGAAAAGGCGTCTCCCGTCCAACCTCGGCCGCGCGGTCGAGCATGTCGCCCGCGTTTTTGGCTGCTATGGGCACACAGACGCGCCCGATCCTCGACCGAAGGTACTGCGCTGTAAAAAGAGTACTGCTAAGTGTGCCCACAATCGTGGAATCTTACGCTTAAGTCCCTTTATCCGCAAGCCTTTAGCGTAAAATAATGTCAGAACACCCTCGGTCGCGCACGCCTTCCGATCTGTTACCTTCATCTCCAACCCGAAAGGAAGTACCTGTTCATGGCAAAGGGCGTCAATAAAGTTATGCTCCTCGGCAACGTCGGAAAAGACCCGGAGATGCGCGCCTCGCAGAGCGGCATGGTCATTGCCAGCTTCTCCCTGGCCACCGCCGACCGGCAGAAAGACCAGACCGGCAACTGGGTCGATAAGACCGAGTGGCACAATCTCGTCTGCTTCGGTCGTACCGCCGAGATCGTTCGCGACTATGTTAAGAAGGGCACACAGCTCTTCGTTGAAGGCAAGATCCAGACCCGCTCCTGGGACGACAAGGAGTCGGGACAGAAGAAGTACCGGACCGAGATCCTCGTCAACGAACTCTCTCTCCTCGGCAGCCGCCAGGGTGGGGAATCCGGCGGAGGTTCCAGCTACTCCGGTGGAGCCAGCAGCTACAGCAAGAGCACCGCTTCCTTCGATCAGCGTCCCTCGCAGCCCCAGGAAGACTATGCGGACGCCGGGATCACCGACGACGATATCCCCTTCTAAACAGCGGTCGAAGCTATTCATCAGTGAAGCGGGTGAGGATCTGATCCTCACCCGCTTCACTTTGCTCCTATTACGGTCTGTGAGCCGGTTTAGAAAGACTCTCCGACCATCTCTTCGCTCTTCTTCCAGAGCGCAGCGGCGTTCGCGGGATCAAGCGCATAGCCGCGCACACCTTCACTAACGGGACTAATGGCCACATCGTCCGCCACAACTTTGCTAACGTGGCAGTTCTCGCAGTACTTGCCACCGATCTCTTCAGCCGAAGCGACGACGCCCGACCAGACAGAAGTGGCGGCGCCCTGCGGTATGGTCTTGAATTGGAAGATCTGACCTTCAGCTTCCACCTGCTTGGTGATCCGCTCGATCATCGCTTCTATCTGACCTGGTCCCATGTGGCGCGACAGTTCGGTGTGGATACCTCCCGGATGCAGTGCTGCGGCACGTACGCCGCGTTCGCGATGACGCCGATCGAATTCCACTGCAAAGAGAATATTCGCCGTCTTCGAGCGGCCGTACGCGACGAACGGTTCGTACGCTGTGTGCTCGAAGTTAGGATCTTCCAGGTTGACATTCGCGAAGCGGTGTCCGGAGGAGGAGAGGCTAATCAGGCGTCCACCTTCGCGGAGGAGCGATGCGATTCGGTTGACGAAGACAAAGTGGCCCAGGTGATTGGTTCCGAACTGCGTCTCAAATCCGTCCGCCGTATGACCGAACGGCGTGGCCATCACGCCCGCGTTGGCGATGATCACATCGAAAGGCTCACCCTTTTTGAGGAGATCGTCGGCGCACGCGCGAACGCTTTTTAGGTCGGCGAGATCGAGGGCAACCAGATCGAAGCTGCCTCCGTTGGCCTCTGCATCCTTCCGTACCTGGGCCGTGGCCGCTTCCGCCTTTGCCAGATCGCGGGCTGTACCGACCACGT
>JAHFTZ010000292.1 GCA_023265355.1 Terriglobus sp. | reverse complement strand
GAGTCGGCTCCCGCGTAGAGGCTGTCGATCATGAGGTTGAGCCCCCCGTCGTGGAAGGGCGTGAAATAGGCGGCGTAGAGCTGGGCGCGGTTTTCTCCTTGGGGCGTGAGGCCTGTGCCACTCTCGGGGCTTTTCTCGGCGTGGCGCACGATGAGTATCGTGTTGTTTGCGAGATAGTTCTTTTGCGCGGAGAGACTGGTCGATGCGGTTAACGCGAGGGTAAGAGCAAACAGGGCGGCGAAGAAACGCATGAGAGGATCTCCTGATTCATCAGTACCAGAGGGGATCAGGCCGTGTCACGCTTCGGGGACACGGCCCGGGATCTACCGTTTTGTCGAGAGGCCGAAGGTGATCGACAGCATGACGCTACGTGCTGGAAGAACGCTGATGTTATCTCCCGCCGCGATGGGCGTCTGACCGACGGTGTTGAATGGATCCACGTAAGTAGCTCCATTGGCCGCAATGTTTTGTGTGACCGCGGTTCCTGTGATCGACTCGCCCGTGATGCTGTGCTGGTTGAAAAGATTGTTGAAGCTCAACCGGATTTTCGTCTGATCGAAGCGGCCACCGGAGCGGATGGTGTAGTTGAAAAACGCATTGGTGACGCTGAAGGGGTTGATCGTTGCCTGATTATGATAAGCGCCGTTGTCCTGGTAGAAAGTGCCGACACGCTTATTGAAGAGACCTAGATCCCATGCTTTGTGCTGATAGGTCACACCCTCAGTCTGCGTGTCAGAGGGTGTGTTCGCGACCCAGAGGCCGGACGGAGCGGCCACCGAGATCTGCGCGGCAGTGCATGGGGCGGTGCAAATTACGTTGAGGTTGCCGGTGTATGCCGCGCGCCCGACAGAAGCGTTGAGGTAGGCGCTGATTCCGTGGGTGATATAAATGTTGCTCTCCGCCTCGAAGCCCTTGGTGATGGAGCTTGGCTGTAGGAAGAAGACTGGCTCTCCGCTGGAGTCGAGCGTAGAGGAGTAGCTGTTCTGAAAGCGGATATGGTAAAAATCCGCGTCCAGCGTTACGTGCTTCAACTTGATCACGGTGCCAGTCTGGTAGGTGGTGGAGCGTTGCTGCTTGGGCAGAGTCTTTACAGGGACGCCTGTGGCGCTCTGTGTATAGTCGAAGACTTGCTCGGAGGAACGACGCTACCTGTCGAGACCTGACCGTACACTGACCAGTTGGTGCGCAGGCGGTAGTTGGCATCGATCGAGGGCAGCCACGCAGAATAGGTGCCGCTATTGGTGATGAAGGTATTGGGGTTGTTCGTGCCAAGGCCACCGATGGTCTTGCCGTTGTCTGCGAATTGCTTGGTGGCAATGTTGTAGTGCGAGAACTTGGTACCCGCTGTGATGTTCAAGTGGCGAGTCGCATGAAACTCGTACTCGAAGTACGGCTGGTAGGAGTTGGTCCAGAAGGACTCGTTGAAGTTCGAGAGAGCCTGGTTGGCCCAATTGTTCAGAGGGTCGCTCGGGGTCTGGTGACGATTGGTTGCGGCCCACTCGTACCAGAAGCCTACGCGCGCGATGCCGAACCTGGATACCTGGCTGATGTTCGAGGTCTCTCCATACTTTCGATAGCTGTTGTACTTGTCGATGCCGCAGGGAAGGGCGGTCACACCCTTCTTGCTTACCTGCACGTTGCAGGGTGCGATGGCGAGGCCGTTGTAGGTCTTCGAACCATTGATCGTGGCTGCTTCGGTGATCGGCGTGGCGTTTGTGAACTTTTGGCCGTTGTCGTAGTTGTACGTATAGGGCTTCACGTCGAGGATGAAGTTGTGGCCGAACTCACTGTGCACTCCGACATACTCAAAGTCGGTGGGCACGTGGTTTTTGTTGTACTGATTGTTGAGGTAGTTGACGGGATCTGAGTTGTCCGTGAGCAGGAAGTTGATGCCTGCCCCGGCGAAGAAGGCGTTTGCTCCGGTGCAGGCATATCCCGCAGCTGCTCCGAACATCTGGCAGCGCGTCGCCGAAAAGTTCGGCGTACTGGCATCGAGCTGGATGACGCCAGAGAAGCCTGTGAGATAGGTTTTGTCGGAGAACTTGTATTGCATCTTGATGGCGCCGGCACTGCGTGTCTGGTGATTGAAGGTCTGGTAACCATCAGACCTAAGGTGATGCACGTCGATCTGGAAGTTCAGTTTGTGGCCACCGAACAAATCGCCCGAGTCATACTCGCCGTCGTAAAGAATGGTGTTGAAGGAGCCATAGGAGAACTGCCCACGAACGTTCTGCATGGGGCTCAGATCCTTCGAGAGCAGATGGATGGAGCCACCGAATGGCGCGGGTCCGATCGTGGAGGCGGTGCCGGGGCTGCGGTCGAAATCGATGCCGCCGAGGAACTGCGCGGGAAAGAAGGCCCACGAGTGATGAGTCGGTGTGTTGGTGTCATAGAAGGGAATGCCGTCGAAGTCAATGTCGTACTCACCATCGGGAAATCCGCGGAAGAAGGTGCTGGACTGACCGAGACCAACGCCGTTTCCGTTGGTGGTGAAGGTGCCCGGTGACATCTCTACGGCCTCGCCGAAGTCGGCAACGGGAGAGATGAAGTTTTGAATGAAGTGCTGCGTGATCTCTGTGCGTGCAGAGCGCGCATCCAGCGGAGCGTCCATCGGCGCAAGTGCCGACGCGATCGAGCCGACCTCGTTCCCAGAGACATCCACCTCCTGCGAGACATCGCCCAGAGCGAGCGATGCAGACAGATCCTGGTCCTGTCCGGCTGCGAGACGAAGAGTGCGGCGACTCGGTCTGAAACCAGGTCCCGTGATCACCACGGTATAGTTTCCGGCTTTGAAGCCACTGAGTGTGAAGTGGCCTTGCGCGTCCGTCTTGGTTGTTCGAATGGCCGCGGCAGAGTCGGTGGCTGTCACCGTGACCGCAACGTCAGCCAGAATGCCGCCCTTCGCGTCCGTCACGATACCGGAGAGCGTACTAGAAGTCGTCTGGGCATAGACCGAGACAGCAGAGAGCACAAAAGCGCAGACGAAGAGGAGAAGGCCAGCGGCACGGCGTTTCAGAGTAGGTTGTGTCATGAGTCCTCCAGGGATACTCGATTGAACAGAGCGGTAAATCGCGAGCGTGGATTCGCGTTATCGGTTGATTGCCGCCGGCAGGCCAAGTCTCTGGCGGGTCTCGTCGCGAGCAGCGGCAAGGTCCTTCTGAAACTGTGGGGATGCCGTAAGCGAGCCGAAGAGGGCATACGCCAAACGACGGCTGGCTTCGGTATCGCTGGCATAGTGAACGCCGCAGACCAGGCGGTTATGCGCGAACTGGTCGGCACGATCGAGAATTTGCTGGCGCCTCTCCGGCACCATCTGGATCAGTGCGAAGCCAAGCAGATAGCCGGAGAGAGAATGTCCGCTCGGATAAGAGTTAGGCTCTCGCGTAACGGTGCAGACAGGATGCAGCGTGGTGTCGGCCTGGTAGGGACGGGGACGGCGATACGTGCTCTTGAGGCCGCTGCTTGCCTCGGATTCGTCCTTGCGAATGCGTTTGGAGAGTGCTGAAGTCAAAGGCAGCGCGTCTGCGTTGAACTGTGTCCCCATCACCGACGCGAATAGAAAAATACTCTCTTCGTGATCGTCGATCTGCGCTTGAGCCACCTGCTCCGGAGTGCGCTTCTCTTCAATCTGGTGCAACTCTACGAGCTCCGAGAGAGCGATGGCGGAGTTCTTCGCCGGCGGGGTCGGAAGGATGAGGTCGAGAGGAAGCGAAGCCTGGTTGAGATAAAACTTGGCATGCATGGCCGCATCCATCGCGGCCTTTGCGGAGTTGGGGCTGGCGGACTGTGCATGCGCACACGACGCCGTCATGGCGAGGATCAGGACCATGCGAAAAGAAGCTTTATTTTGTCTCATTGCGAGACTGAGACTAGGAGTCGTTTGTGAATACTTGAAGACCGCGAGGTTACAGGAAGGTTAAATGGCGAGGCACGATGAAAATTCGCGCAAATTTCTCTTGATCTTAAGGTTGATTTCAGGTTTATATCAGCAACCTTAAGATAACGCTTCAACTTTAACGCATCGTGAGCAT
>JAHFTZ010000291.1 GCA_023265355.1 Terriglobus sp. | reverse complement strand
AGGGTGGGAAAGACAGACAACTCCGTCGCCTTGCGTACCTGCACGGCCGTGAGGAAGACCATGACCGAAGCGGCAATCGAAAGCGCCAGCAGCAGGTCGAGGACAAAACTGGGTATCGGCACAAGCATGACGAAGACCATGCTGATCGCTGTGATGGGAAGGAGAATCTGTTGAAAGCGAGAGGAGCCTGTGGATTTGTCCATGGACGATGTCATTGTGAACCTCCGCCGGTTCCTTCGGCAGGCCGCGATGCGGACCGATGAGTCTTTTGATTTCTGGATGCGCTCGCGGCGCGTTCCACTTCCTGCCGATAGAGAAAGGCAAGGATCCCGGCCACGGCGGCGTAGAGTTCGAACGGAATCGTGCGTCCTACTTTGACCGAGCGATAGAGTGAACGTGCGAGGAGCGGGTTTTCTACGATGGGTACACCCGCCCACATGGCTTCTTCGCGGATCTCATGGGCATGCAGATCGCGTCCTTTAGCGAGCACAAGCGGGGGTTGCATCGTCTCAAAACTGAACTCCAATGCCACCGCAAAGTGCGTCGGATTGACGATGACCACAGTAGCCCGGGAGACGTCTGCCTTCGCACGCCGCTTACGCATGGCGCGTTGGATCTGGCGAATGCGACCCTTGACCTGCGGATCTCCAGCGGCTTCCTTGTGCTCTTGCCGAACCTCTTGCTTCGACATCTTCAGTCGCTGGTTCCAGCTTCTCCACTCCATGACATAGTCGAAGCCAGCCCATGCGAGCATGAGCCAAGCAGCGTTCAGTAGAAGTGTGTAACTGGCAGAAAATGCAGACACCAGCCTGAAGTTACTCAAGACGGCCATTGGATCCAGAAGCCCATGAAGGCAGGAGATTCCAAGAGCGAGAACGACGCCCGCAGGCAGAAGAGATTTACTCATGCGGACGAGCGCACGAGAACTGACTATCTGCTTCAGGTTGGACCACGGATTCAAGCGCGCTGGTTTAATCGCAAGCGCCTCTGCATGGAACTGCACACCGCCGCTCTGCACCATGCCTGACAAAAGCGCTCCAACGAACGCCGCGCCCATCACAAGTGCCACGGGCTCAAGGGCAGGCAGCATCAGGATGCGGGCTGCATCGAGAAAGCTCTCCGGAGTCAATTCGGTGTGGCCAAGAGCCGAGAGCATCTCCCGGTACGCTGTCGCCCAAAGAGGAACAAACCGTTTCGCCGATCCACCAAGAATCAGGATTCCGGCCATCATCGCGAAAGCAGCGTTGAGCTCGCGGCTGCGAACACCTTCTCCCTTATCCCGGGATTTTTTCTTCCGTTGTTCACTGGCTTTTTCAGAACGATCTTCACTCATCCCGCAACCATCCTTTGTGCTTCGTCAAGCAACGAGGAGAAATGGCGCTCGATCCAGGCGGGCCAGATCGCGAGCGATCCAATCAGGATGACGTAAGACACAATCGTCTTGACTGGAATGCCGACCACGTGTGCGGGGAGCGCGGGGGCAAAGCGCCCGATCAGCGCAACGGTGACCTCCACCGCGATGGACGCTGCCATGACCGGCGTGGCAAGTTGCAGGCCAGCGAAGAAGATGCCAGAGATCATCGCAACGCACTGATGGGCAGCTCCAAGGTGCATGGTCGCGCGTCCGAGAGGCACCACGGCCAGGCTGCGCATCACCGCCGCCAGAACCAAGCGGTCTAGTCCCGCAGCGAGAATGACAAGAATCCCAAACCAGTTCAAAAGTATGCCAAGCACAGGTGTATCCACGCGGGAGTTTGGATCCAACAAATTCGCCAGTGAGAAACTGAAGCTGATGCCGAGTAAGGATCCCGCAAAGAGCAATGCTTCGTTTAAGAGCGAAAGTGAAAAGCCGAAGAGCAGGCCTACGGACATCTCTCCCAGCACCGAGCTTATGTTCAGATCGACATCTGCCTGAGGAATACCTGCTGCAATCGGCGTAAGAAGAATCGTCATGGCCAGCAGGAAGCTCACCTTGAGACGCGGGGGAACCCCCGGAGAATTGAACGGCGGTGCAAGGGCGATCACGCCTCCGAGACGTACCAGGACCAGAGTGCCCGACGCTAGCAGGTGAGCCCACGGATCGAGGGCCTGAGTTGAGAGAGCGAACGCTTGCTTCATCCGAGATACCGGTGAAAGTCAGCCCACAGGTGCACCGTATAGAGCACAAGACGCCGGAGAAACCACGGCATCGTCATGGTTCCCGCAACAAAGACGACCAGAAGACGTGGAACTGCTGTCAGAGTCTGATCCTGAATGCTGGTGAGTGTCTGCAACAGACTGAGAATGACACTGACAAGGCAGCTCGCAATCAAGACGGGTGCGCTCAAGAGCATAGCTTCCATCAGAAGATGACGTGAGATTTCTGCAACCTGATCGGGATTCATGAAAATTCCTAAAAGCTCTTTATGAGCGATCCGGCGAGAAGATTCCAACCGTCCACCATAACGAAGAGGAGAATTTTGACGGGCGTCGATATCACGACAGGAGGAAGCTGCAACATACCCACGGAGGTCGTAATGCTGGCGACGACGAGGTCAATCAGCAGAAAGGGCAGAAAGAGGATCGCTCCAATCTGAAAACCAGCCTTCAGTTCGCTCAGGATGTAAGAAGGAACAACGACTCGCAAAGGGATATCTGATCTTGTCTGCGGCCGTACAGACATGCCCGCGGAGGCGAAGAGAGCGAGATCTTTTTCGCGCGCGTACTTCAGCAGATACTGTTTGATGGGTACGGCGGTGCGGTCCATGCACTCCTCCAGAGTGATCGTCTCTGCTCGATACGGTGCGATGGCCTGCTGCTCAATCTGGACGACGACCGGTTGAATCAGGAACCAGGTCATCATCAGGCCGAGCGCCATGAGAACCTGGTTGGAGGGTGCTGTCTGCGTCCCCAACGCCTGTCGTAAAAAATGGAAGACCACCAGCAATCGCACCATGGGTGTCATCGCCAGAATGATGGCGGGTAACAACGTGAGCAGCGTGAGACTGAGGGCGATGACCCAGGAAGTGCCAATCTTCGAGCTGTTCAGTTCATCGGAGAGAGAGCGTATCGTGATTCCCCCGGCGGCCGACGATGGGCCCGAGGCGCGGGTGGGCGAAGTCGCCCTGGCCGCCTTCGCTGGCGCGTCGATTGATCTCTCGAGAGGCGATGCATAGACCGGCAGAGAGATCGCGAGAAGGATGCTGAAAACAAGCCGGACCCATCTCACGTGAGTTCACCGGGAAGTGACAGCAGTGTGTGCATAGCATCGGCCCCGCCAGCCGCGAGAAAGCTCTTCCCGTCCACTTCGATCAAGAGCAGCTGCGCTTTCCCTCCACATGCAAGCGACTCCACAACGCGCATGCGTCGTGCGGTTCTGGTCCGTTGGGCTACCTCGAGAAGACGCAAACCTGCGCGGCGGAGAAGACTCGTCTCGTTGCCCGCCGCAACACTGAGCTCGTTGTTTTTTTCCTTGAGCATCTTGCCTCCTCCTAGGTGAGCCGGGTCAGTCGTACCGCGATGCGATCTTCCACGGTTTCAAATTCGCACCAGCTGACCTGCATCTCGCCGCCGATCAGCGGGACGTCTTCCGTCTCGCTCCAGCCGCTCTTCACAATGCTTCCAAGCTTCAGAGCCAGCAGATCACGGACGCAGAAACGAGGCAGCGGTAACGCGACTTTCATACGTACCTGCAATGTCGACAACACAGGCCATGAGGGATGCGACTCCATGGAGGATCCGCTTGTCGGTGGTGGGGAGAACATCGGCGGTACGCCGGTGGCTTGAGATGGGAGCGCAGTTCCGAGAGGATTTGACATGGCTAGCGTTGCACCAGAAACTCAGTGAAGAATATGTCGGCGACCTTGAGGGCTGGCTCACGTTGTTGGATCGCTGCGCGCAATTTTGCCTTGAGCGCACCCTTCCCCGAAGAGACGAGAAGATCGCTTGATTTCTCCGCCCCTACCACGGTAAGAATTGCGTCTCGGACCGCCGGACTACCGAAGACAGGATGGGTGGCCTCGCTTTTTTCCTTGACCGCCTTTTCCGGCTCGTCGAGAACGCTGAGA
>JAHFTZ010000290.1 GCA_023265355.1 Terriglobus sp. | reverse complement strand
ATCTGAACCAGGGTGTTCCTCGTCTCGGCATTCCGATGTGGGGTGGTTGGAATCAGACGCTGCACGGCGTCTGGTCAAAAGAACCGACGACGCTCTTTCCCGCAGCCATCGCCATGGGTGTGACGTGGGATCCTGAACTCATTCACACGGTTGCGGACGCGATGTCCGACGAGGCACGTGCCCTTTATAACGCGAAGGCGGATGGGCCTCGCTCGAAGCACGGCCTCGTATATCGCTCGCCTGTCATCAACATCAGCCGCGATCCACGCTGGGGACGCATCCAGGAAGTCTTCAGTGAAGACCCATATCTCACAGGCCGCATGGCTGTGGCATACGTCAAGGGCCTGCAGGGTGAGGACATCAACCACTTGAAGGTCGCCGCCACGGTGAAGCACTTCGCTGTAAACAACGTGGAGACCGGACGTCAGCATCTCTCCGCCGATGTAAACGAGCGCAACCTGATGGAGTATTGGCTACCGCACTGGAAAGACGCCATCATGGAGGCTCACGCGCAGTCCGTGATGTCTTCCTACAACGCGATCAATGGGACGCCCGACGCGATCAATCACTATCTGCTGACGGATATTCTCCGTGGCAAATGGGGATTCGATGGCTTCGTCACCGATGACCTTGGTGCCGTGGCCCTGCTTACTGGAAGCCGCGCGGGACGTGAGCGCGAAACGGGACAGCGCGCAACCGAAGATCCGGTCGAAGCCACCGCGATGGCGATCAAGGCAGGCAATGATTCGGACGATACGGAATTCGAAATCAATATTCCTTTGGCAGTAAAACGCGGACTGCTCTCGATGAAGGATGTCGATGGCGCTCTGCGGAATGTGTTGCGCGTTGGCTTTCGTCTGGGAGCCTTCGATCCTGCAGAGAACAGCCCCTACAGCAAGCTCTCGATGTCTACGGTACGATCTCCCGATCACCTGGCACTTAGCCTGAAGGTAGCGCAGGAATCCATTACGCTTCTGAGCAATAAGAGAAACTTCCTGCCGCTGAAGCGAGAGGCCGTGCGCTCCGTAGCCGTCATCGGACCGGCTGGTGATATGGAGTATGAGACCGGGAATTATTACGGTAAACCAGCTCGCAAAGAAGGTGTTCTGCAGGGACTTCGCGACCTGCTTGGTAAGAAAATTGACGTTCGCTATGAGAAGGGCGCAGGGTTTATCGACGCTGCCGATCCCGCCCTGATCGCGAAGGCCGTCGAGTTGGCGAAGAAGTCGGATGTCGTCATCCTCTGCCTTGGCACCAACCTGCAGGTGGAGGCCGAGGGGAAGGATCGCCGCGATCTCAACCTGCCTGGAGCACAAGAACAACTGCTGGAGGCAGTGTCTGCTGCGAACCCGCAGACGGCGCTGGTTCTTATGAGCGCAGGTCCACTGGCCGTAACGTGGGCGCAGGACCATCTACCTGCCATTCTCTCTGCCTGGTATCCAGGTGAGGCGGGCGGCACCGCAATCGCTCGCGCACTCTTCGGTGACGATAATCCCGGAGGCCACCTTCCTTACACGACCTATGCGAGCCTTGACGGCGTGCCGCCCCAGAATGAATACGATGTATCCAAAGGCTATACCTATCTGTACTTCAAAGGCGTACCGCTTTACCCCTTCGGGCACGGTCTCAGCTACACCCATTTTGAGTACAGTCATCTGATCCTTACTTCGAAGTCGGTAAGTGCAAAAGGTACGATCGAAGTTTCATTCGATGTAACCAACGCCGGAGACCGTGCAGGGTCGGAGGTGGTTCAGCTCTATACGCACCAGGAGAAGAGTTCGGTGATACAGCCCATCAAGTCTCTGCGTGCTTTCAAGCGTATAACGCTACAAGCAGGGCAGACGCAGAAGGTGACGCTCTCGATTCCCGCGGCCAGACTCGGGTTCTACGATGTCCACTCCAAAAATTTCATCGTAGAGCCTGGAATCTATGATCTGGTGGTTGGCTCATCGAGCGAGGATATCCGTCTACGATCGACGGTTCGAGTTGCAGCGAGCGAATCGTCGGTCCGCCCGGTGTCGCGTAAAGTTGGCCCAGCGGGTACTCGCGAGTAAGTCTTCGTTCCAGAACTTGCTGATTCAAAACTCTTGGAGATTGAATTTCTTACGATCGGCATAAATCCGGCACGCGGGCTTTAAATCTCATCCAGACTCTCGTAAGTCATTGAAAGTATGGTGAGAGCGCTGGGGCTCGAACCCAGGACCAACGCCTTAAAAGGGCGATGCTCTACCAACTGAGCTACGCTCTCGAACCGCTTCCAACCCCATAGCTAAGTTAGCACAGGATATGCCGTGGATGGGGATGGAGAGACTGGCTGCAGCGCGTGAACGTGCGTGCGTCTTTTGGGTCACGTTCCGTGAACGGAGTGTGACGCGTCGAGAGGACCTGATCTTCATAGAGTGAGGTGCTGCTTTATGTTGATTCGCCGCCATTGGATCCTGGCAAAGTATCCTTTTTGAGATAGTCAAAATCGCTGTCTGCCCTGTTCAATAGAGGTGTAAGCCTTGCTCTCAGTGCCACTTAAGTGGCACTGAGGATTCGTTGACTTGCATGGGTGCTGGCCATAGGCTCATGAAAACGCCCTTGAGGGTCGATTTACGTTTCGCAGAATTCTGCTTAATACCCGGCGCGAAATCAGGGCTACTCCAAGCAATATGCGGCGAAGGTTTTCTTATGGCAGTGAACGAGAATCCGAAGGAAGACGAGCAGGAGATTCGGGATACGCCCGAAGACGTGGCTATTCTGTATTCGTGGGCAAATCTGCACGGGGCGAAGTACCGGGATTTTTCTGCTTCACGTCGAGAGTACCGTGCAAAGATGCGGCAACGAGCCCTGGAGGCGCAGCGCATCGCAGAGTTGAAGGCGGCGCAGGAGCGGGAAGAGGCGGCTCAGTTGGAAGAAAAAGTTGCGAACCATAAGGTCGACGAGACTTCTGGCGAAGGTGTGTCCACGGCTGAAGCCGAAGGGGCCGCGACGCGCGCGGAGATGCAGCGTCAGGAAGCGCAGCGCCATGCGCATGCCGCCGCGTTGGCGGAGATGGCGGCACAAGAGGCGGAGCGTGAAGTAGAAGAGGCGCGGAAGCGCGCCATGGAGCAGGCGGCGCGGTACGAGGAAGCCGACGCGCGCATGCGAGCTTCTGCGGAGTCACAACCTTCTATCGTTCCGGGGGAGCTTCAGGATCCTTATTACTATTCAGGGCATCCGGATCCGGGAACGTTTGCTTCCACGCCGGGCGTGCGGACGGCCCAGGGCCGCGTATCGCCGGAGCCGAAGCCCTATATCACCGTTCCCCGGTACGCTGCAGTCGAGCCGTCACGGGAGCAGTCCCGTCTGATCCAGGACAGCCTCGACGTTGAAGAAGAGAGGGATGGACGAAATGCCCTGGATCGGCAGTATCGTGACCGGCAAGACCGCGCATGGAGTGAGGGAGAGCACCGGAAGGAGACGGAGGAACGTCAGAAGGAGGGCGCCGAGGCCGCGCGTCGGCTGATTCCGCCCCCGGTGTACGAAGACAGCGTTCTTCGCCCCGTTCCGCGAGAGTATCCGCAGGTTGCCGACGAGCTTTATGTGGATCCTCGGAGAGCGGATCAAGAGACCGACGGTCCGGAAGTGAACGATCTGCGCAGGCAAGAGGCTCCGCCGTATCGCAGTGCAGAGATTGCGGAACGATTGGCGGATGCTCCGTCCTTGCCGGTGACGCCGAAGGTGGACAGACGACGTTCGCAGGAGCGTTATCGAGGGTCGGAAGAACGGCGTCGCCGGATTCTTGCGCAGGAAGCTCTGCGTCAGCGCGAAGCGCGACTGGGCCGCGATCTGGCGGAAGTCGATGAATTGAAGAAGCTCGAGCGCGTGGAGCAGGAGATGCGCGCGCGTTCCGCGCTTGGGGATCGCCGTGGTCAGACGCCCAGCTTGGCCGATGCGGAACGCATTCTCAAGGAGCAGGAAGAACGCCGTGCGTTTGATGCGTTTGGCCGCCAGTCTTCCTCTGTCAGCGAGGTCGCAGGCTTTGAAGGCCCAGGGAACGATCGCGTCCGCACCGACTCGGGATATGGCGTC
>JAHFTZ010000289.1 GCA_023265355.1 Terriglobus sp. | reverse complement strand
TATCCACAACAGAAAAGAGAAAGAGGAGGCGGCTCGCAAGAGTGCAGCCACGACGCAGTTCGCAGATCTTCTGGATGCAGAGGCGTCTCAAAGCGAGATACTGGAAGGGCTGACGACGGATCCTGAGACGGGTGCTGTGGCGATGTGGCGCTACTTTCCAGGTGAAAGGAAAAAGAAGGTCGCACGCGCTCCATCGATCCTGCCGCATCACCGCTTGCAAAGGGTTCTGGATCGCATGCGGGATCTTAAAGGCAATCTGGATCTCGAGACTCTTGCCGCAGAGAGTGGATACAGCCGCAGTCATTTTCTGCGGATGTTCCGTGCATCGACCGGCTGCACACCGCATCGTTATCTTCTGGGGCTGCGTCTCGAACGCGCGAAAGAACTCATGCACCAGAAGAGCACGTCATTGATCGATATCGCCGCCATGTGCGGATTTTCCAGCCACGCGCATCTTTCCAAGATGTTTCGTCAGATCGTGGGCATGCCGCCAAGTGAGTATCGGCGCAACCTGAGGAGTATGGCTCCTCCGGTGGGGCAGACCTACCTCGAAGCACACCGGTAGTTCGCACGCAACGGGCTCATGGAGCCCATAACTGATTGAAAGTTTTCTGGAAGAGCGCGTCTCAAGGATGTGTCGCCCCGACCCTGCCCGACCGAAGGAGCACTATCGGTCTAAGGCGAGTCGGGGCGAACATTTTCGCAAGTAAGCTACGGGATCTCGCTGTTCTTCAGCGCCGCGGCGTACTCTGGGCCCAGGCTTTTCACGGCTTCTACCAAGGCCTTCGAGAGCGCTGGTGTCGATCCTTCGGAGTAGTAGCGGATGATTCCGTTTTTGTCGATCAGGATCGTGGTGGGGAGGATCTGTGCGAAGAGCCTCGGACCGTCCGGGACTTCTCCGAAGTTGTCCCAGTTATACCCATTCTGAGAGAGCCACTTCGTTCCGTCTTTCAGATTCTTGTCCCAGTCGATTCCGATAATGACCAGGCTGGTCTTTTGCGTCGCTTCGTCGATCATGCCGATGACGGGGAGCTCCTGCATGCAGGGCGCGCACCAGGTCGCCCAGAAGTCGATCAGCACAGGGTGGCCGCGGAAGGCCGACATGGCCGTCTCCGCACCCTTGGTGTCATGCAGGACCGCGTTAGGAACCTTGGTTCCCACCAGCGCTTGTAGTTTTTCAGCGTGCGCTTGCTGTTTCGACTGCGCGGCCGTGTCGATCTGCGGAACGCACAAGCGACTGCACGAGGCAGAGAGAACCGCGAGACAGGTAACAGCCTTACGCGCGTTTTTGAGCCCCGTGATCATCTTGCAGCCAGCGTACCACCGCCGCGACGGGATCAGTCGATCGACCCCACTTCGGTGTTCGGCGGGACGAGGTAGGGGAAGCCTTCCGGACCGGAGGCGGCAGAGCATTGCGGACAGGTTGCGGGGCGGTCCGCAAGAATGTCCGGGACAGGCCAGACGTGGTTGCACCAGAGGCACTTAAAAAGAATGGTTTGCATCGCAACCCCCGTGGAGAAGATTCACTGCGGAAACTGCCTGAGAAGCGTTGGGTTGCTGTTGGAGTGGCCTTCGGGTCGATACCTGCAACTCACGTCCAAACTTGTTTATCTTGACACGTTGTTAATTGGAGCGACGATTGCCATTCTGCGCCGTGTCGGAATGACGCCTGTCCCGTCAAAATCGGATGCAGGGGAGAAGCGATTACGATGGAGGTTGCGCGGATTCGTCTGCGCACGAAAGAGGCGGGCGTGGCGTACAGGGACCTTCGTGAGTGGATCAAGACGCTGGAAAAAGCAGGAGAACTGAAGCGCATTCGCGCGGAAGTGGATCCGAACCTGGAGATGGCGGAGATCGCGGATCGGGCTGCCAAGATGGGGCGGGGAACTCCGCAGGCCGGCGGGCCGGCGCTGCTCTTTGAAAACGTCAAGGGCTATCCCGATGGAACCGTCCTGATGAACCAGTTCGGCAGCGAGCGTCGGATGAGGTTGGCCCTGGAGACGGACTCGCTCGACGCGATTGCGAAGCGCATCGAAGTCCTGCTGAAGCCCGAGATGCCTGCGACGATGATGGACAAGCTGAAGATGCTGCCCATGCTGGCCGAGATTGGGCGTTTTTTCCCTAAGGTCATCGCGCGAAAGGACGCGCCGTGCAAGGAAGTCATTCACACCGGAGAAGCTGTGAACCTGCGGGCGTTTCCCGTGTTGAAGACCTGGCCGGGAGATGGTGGAACGTTCATCACGCTTCCGCTGGTGATGACGCGCGACCCGAAGTCCGGCAAGCGCAACACGGGAATGTACCGAATGCAGGTCTACGACCGCAACACGACCGGAATGCACTGGCAGCGGCAGAAGAACGCTGCGGAGCATCTGCGGGAGAGACTGCGTAACGCCGCAACGACGGATGCGCAGCGCGTCAACATCATGGCGCTTACCTCCGGCGGAACGACGGTTGCAGGCGACAGCAGTAGTATTCCAGGCGTAACACTGAGCAAGATTCGCAACGAACGGATGGAGGTGGCTGTGGCGATCGGGACCGATCCCGCGATGACCTTCAGCGCGATTGTGCCTGCGCCTCCTGAAGTGGAAGAGTTCCTCATCGCTGGTTTCCTGCGTCAGGCGCCGGTGGAGTTGGTCAAGTGCGAGACAGTGGATCTCGAAGTCCCGGCCCACGCGGAGATCATTCTGGAGGGCTACGTCGAGCTGGGTGAGTTGCGCCGCGAGGGGCCATTTGGCGATCACACCGGTTTTTACACCATGCCAGATGACTATCCCGTCTTTCACGTGACCTGCATTACGCACCGCAAGAACCCTGTTTACGCGGCAACCATCGTGGGCAAGCCTCCGATGGAGGACGCATGGATGGGCAAGGCGGTGGAGCGAATCTTCCTTCCGCTGATGAAGCTGACCATGCCCGAGATTGTCGATGTGAATCTGCCTGCGGAGGGAGTCTTTCATAACTTGATGATCGTATCGATCCGGAAGAGCTATGCCGGGCATGCGCGCAAGGTGATGAGCGGCATCTGGGCGATGGGGCAGGCGATGTTCACGAAGTGCATCGTTGTCGTCGATGAAGACTGCGATGTGCAGGACGTGGCGGAAGTGGTTTTGCGTACGGCGAACAATATCGATCCCGAGCGGGACATTCAGTTCACGCTCGGGCCGGTGGATTCGCTCGACCACGCCTCGCGCCTGCCGAACTTCGGATCGAAGATGGGGATCGACGCGACGCGGAAGTGGGCTGCGGAGGGGTTTACGCGGCCCTGGCCGGAGATGCTGGAGATGCCGGCAGAGGTCAAGGCCCGGGTGGATGCGATCTGGAGCAAGCTGGGGATTTAGGTCTAGCTTCCCCTTTGTCATCCCGTAGCGTAGCAAAGGGATCTGCTGTTTAGGCCACTCTTCGAGCGAAGGAAGCGCTTTTGCCCATGTCCCAAAAGCGGGACATGGGGCACCCGCTTTGTTTCTTGATGGATTTGGTGTGCGCTCCGATTTAGTCGATGGCTTTAAGTGTGATGCTGTTGAGGTTGCGTACCCAGCGCTGAGGCTTCTTGTCTTCTGTCACGATGAGCTTGAACGCGCCATCCGTTCCGATTGTCTTGCCGTCCTGCTGGTCGGCGACGATGACCATGCCGTTGTGGCACGAGGGGTCGACATCGCACATGGTCAGCGCGACGTGATAGTTGTCCGTGCCACCAAAGACCAGCGCCAGCATGAGGGGCTTGATCTTGCCCTTATCGCCCGAGACGAGCGTCGGTTCCGCACGTTTGGCCAGTGCGCTCACGGGGACTCCTGCATAGGTCTCATCCGCGTTCGAGTGCGCGTTGTGTACTTTTACCGTCAGATGCGGCATGCTGCGCAGATCTTCGAAGCTGTAGGTCTGCGTCTTGCCGTCCAGACCGGTGACCGTCAGGGAGGTGGAAGCGACGGGAGCGGCGTGGTGCATGGCCTCCATACCGCTGGCCGGGGTGGCGTCGTGTTTCATCTGGGCGGGCAGGCAGGCAGGAAGAAGGAACAAAATGGCTTTGCAGAAGATCTTCATGGCTCCAGCGTACCGCGCACCCGTCGTATACTCAAGCTATG
>JAHFTZ010000288.1 GCA_023265355.1 Terriglobus sp. | reverse complement strand
AGGTCGGCTGGCCCGAACTCGTCGCCGACGTGGCCCATGTGCGCGAAGCTCTTCCGAAGGAAGATCTGCCCCGCCTCGGCATCGTCGCGGACAACTACGGGGAAGCCGGGGCTCTCTCGCTCTACGGTCCGCAGTACGGCCTGCCGACACCGATCAGCGGTGTCAACTCCTTCCACGATCGCGGTTTCGGGCCTAATCCACCGGAGACCGTCATCGTCGTCGGCGAGACGTACGCTTCCATCTCGCGGCACTTTGAAAGCTGCGCCCTGGCCGGTCATCTTCACATCCCTTACGGCGTGCGCAATGAAGAGTCCGTGTACCACCCCGACATCTTCGTCTGCCGCCATCTCCGCCAGACCTGGCCCTCAATCTGGCAGGAAAATCAGCGCTTCGGCTAATGAGAGAAAGAGGGAAAGAGAGACGAAAGCGATCAGCCAAGCAAATCCTCCAGCGCTTTTGCATCTAACCGAGGCTGGGAGATCCGAATATGTTTACGAAGA
The DNA here is from genome assembly GCA_023265355.1 of Terriglobus sp. GTDB lineage: Bacteria > Acidobacteriota > Terriglobia > Terriglobales > Acidobacteriaceae > Terriglobus. The sequence continues at coordinate 3,584 of JAHFTZ010000288.1, read as the reverse complement.
CCCGCACCTTCGCCGCCTGCGCCGTGCTCGCACTGGCCGTCACTGGTTGCAAGAAAACCGATGACAATCGCATCAACTTCACCACGGCCATCGACAACTACTACGCCGCGCATCCGGTCTGCTTGTGGGAGACACCGATGAAGTTCCCCGTGCAGGCAGATACCTCCGACGCCGACAAGACGCGCACCTACGATGCGCTCGTAGACCAGGGTCTGCTCGCCCGCACCACTGCAGAAAAGAAGGTGATGATCATCGCCTCGAAGCAGGTGAACAACTACGACCTGTCGGACAAGGGCCGCTCCGCCTGGACCGCCGATGCCACGCAGCCCGGCTACGGCAACTTCTGCTACGGCCATCGCAAAGTCACCAGCATCGACGCCTGGACGCCGACGACCAATCAGCCCGGAGCCGTGACGACCGTGCAGTATCACTACTCGCTGACCGGCGCGCCGGACTGGGCCACCCATCCCGAGACCCAGACCGCATTCCCGAATGTTCGCACAGCGCTGGCCACACCGGCAGCTGGCTCCAACAAACTCACCCTCACCACCAGCGGCTGGCAGATCACCGGAGGCGAAATAGCCTCCGACCCCGACGCGAACATCGTCCACTAACACAAGCGCGGGTGCCCCATGTCCCGCTTCTGGGACATGGGGCATGCGCAAAGCGCATACGGTCTTACAGAGACGACCCCACCAAGGCCTGCCCCAGATCCGCAACAAGATCCGCAACATCCTCAATCCCCACCGAGTACCGGATCAACCGCTCCGGAATCCCCATCGCAGCGCGCTGCTCCGCCGTGCACTCCACATGACTCGTCGTCGCAGGAATCCCGGCAAAGGTCTCCACATGCCCCAGCGAAGCCGCGCGATGCGCGAGCTTCAACCGCTCCATCACAGACGCTACTTCCAATCCCTCGCGCAAGGTGAAGCTCAACATGCCGCCAAAGCCCCGCATCTGCTCGCGCGCCACGGCATGTCCTGCATTGCTTTCAAGCCCCGGATAAAACACCTGCTCCACTGCAGCATGGTTCTCCAGAAAACACGCCACCGTCATCGCATTGCTATTGTGCCGCTCCACACGCAGGCTAAGCGTTTTGAGTCCGCGCGCGATCAAGTAAGCCGAAAAGGGTTCCAGCACAGCGCCATTGATCTCACGGTACTCGTAGACGTGACGGACAAGCTCCTTCGTTCCGCACAGAATTCCGCCCAGCGCATCGCCGTGGCCGCAGAGAAATTTACTCGCCGAATGAATGACGAGATCGCTTCCTAAGGCGAGCGGATTCTGATTGATCGGTGTCGCCACCGTGTTGTCGGTGACCACGATCGCACCCACGGCCTTCCCCGCAGCTGCAAGCTTCGCAATGTCCACGACCTTCAGAGTCGGATTCGTCGGCGTCTCCAGATACAGCAGACGGCAACCCTTCGCGATCTCCGCAAGGATGGCAGCCTCATCGTCTGTGGAGACCAGCGAGACCTCCACACCGATCTTGGGTAGAAACTCCACGAAGACGCGGTTCGTTCCGCCATAAGTATCCGTGATCGAAACCACGCGCTCGCCCGGCTTCACCAGCGAGTACAGCGTATTGCTGATCGCGGCCATGCCCGAAGAAAAACTCACAGCCGCCTCGGCCTCTTCCAGCGATCGCACCTTCTCTTCCAGAAGCGCAACCGTCGGATTCGTGTTGCGCGAATAGATGTGCCCCGGACGCTTCATCAACGCAACATCGCGCCACTCCTCAACGGTCTCGTAGCCGAAGCTGATCGCAGGCACCAGCGGCATCTGTGCCGCGCCATACGCGTGAGGTTCCTCTTCGCCCGCCCACAGTGCGCGTGTGGATCTGCCTGCATTCTTCATCTTGAGCCCACCTGTCTTCTTCGTATTCAGCGACCCGTCACCAGAGGCTTTGCCAGATACTCGTGCGGCCCATCCGCTCCGAGCAGATACTTCACAAAATAATCCCACCGCCGACGCATCATGTACGCCGACGCATCCGCATAGCCGTGATGCACATTCGGAATCATGATCAGGTCGAAGTCCTTGTTCGCTTTGATCAAGGCATCCACCACCAACAGCGTGTTGTTCGGTGGAACGTTGTCATCCATAGTGCCATGCGCCAGCATCAGGTGGCCACGCAGGTTCTTCGCCAGTGACTCATTTGCCTGGCTCTCGTAGTTCTTGCCATCGAGCAGGCCGATCCACTTCTCCGCCCAGTCATCTTCATAAACGCGGTTGTCGTGGTTGCCGCTCTCTGCAATGCCTACCTTATAAAACTCCGGGTAACGGAACATCGCATCCGCCGTGGCATTGCCTCCACCCGAATGTCCATAGATGCCAACGCGGTCCAGATCCATCCACTTATTCTTCGCAGCAAGCTCTTTGATTGCCGCGATCTGATCGGGCAGCGTGTTGTCGCCAAGGTTATTGAAGTACGCATCATGAAATTTCTTCGACCGGAACGGCGTTCCCATGCCATCCAGCGCAACCACGATGAATCCAAGCTCGGCCAGCGCCTGGCTATCTCTGCGCGAAGCCGAGAAGCTTCGCGAACCGACAGAGCCAGTCTGCGGCCCCGGATAGATGTAGTTCACCACCGGATACTTCTTCGTCGCATCGAAGTGCGAAGGCTTGAACATCAGGCCGTAAAGATCCGTATTGCCATCGCGCGCCTTCGTCACAAACGGCACAGGAGGCACCCATCCCGCAGCCTTCAGGCGCGTGATATCCGTATGCGCAATCTCCGCTACGGTCTTTCCAGTGTTGTCGCGCAGCACGACCACCTGCGGCACGTCCGGACGCGAGTACGCATCCACAAAATGCTTACCATCCGGCGAAAGCGTGATCGCGTGGTCCGCATCCTCCGGCGTCAGCAACTTCAATCCCGAACCATCCAGATTTACGGTGTAGAGATGGACGAAGTAAGGATCGCGACCGGGCTCCTTACCTGAGCCAAGAAAGGTAACGACGCGCGCGTCTTCGTCGACGTGCAGCACCTGCGTCACATTGCCTTCGCCGGATGTGATCTGGTTCTTGAGCTTCCCTGTTGCTGCGTTGTAGAGATAGAGCTGTCCCCAGTTATCGCGCTCGGAAAACCACAACACCTCGTTCGACTTCGCAAGGTACTTCCAGTTCACCTTGTCATTGCCGCTCTCGAAGTAAGTAGCTGCCTTCTCCTCCATCACATCGCGCACATCCCCGGTCGCAGGATTCGCGATCCGCAGATTCTCATCGCGATGGTTCCGCGACGTAGAAAGGAACACAAGCTGCTTCGCATCCTCAGACCACTGCACATCCTCCCATCCGCCGTCGCAGGAGATGTCGTCGCACAACGAACTACGATGCTGATCCGGCGCCATCTTCAACCGCGTCACCTTGCCACTCGCCGCGTCGACGATAACGCGCTCGATCATCGTCACATCCTTATCGCCCGGCAGGGGATACTTCCACGCCTCCAGCTTCGGATGCCCCACCACCGTACTCACCAGGTACATCTCGCCGGTCTTACGCTGGTCCTGCTGAAAGGTCGCAATCGACTTGGAATCCGGCGACCACACCACGATGGGCTTGTCCGTGTGCTTCCAACC
>JAHFTZ010000287.1 GCA_023265355.1 Terriglobus sp. | reverse complement strand
GGTCAAGGAACTGGGACCGGTGCTGACGGGTCTAATGGTCTCCGGTCGGAACGCCTCCGGTATCGCCAGCGAACTCGGTTCAATGAAGGTTACGGAACAAATCGATGCCATGCGGGCGCTGGGTACGGATCCCATCCGTAAGCTGGTCCTGCCGCGCATTGCAGCGACGGTGGTGATGCTTGCCTTCCTTTCCATTCTTTCCGCAGCGATGGGCATTGCCGGAGGCGCTCTTGTCAGCGTGGCTCTGCTCGGATTGAACAGCAGTGCCTACTTCCATTCCAGCTATGCCTCTCTTGTCTACGGCGATGTCGTGCAGGGTCTGGTGAAGCCTATCTTCTTCGGTTTCATCATCGCCAGCGTGGGCTGCTACTTCGGCATGACCACCAAGGGTGGAACGCAGGGCGTAGGTAAGAGCACGACGCAGGCCGTCGTAATCTCCTCTGTCTGCATCATTGTCGTCGACTTCCTCCTCACACGCCTCATGATCGGGATCTTCGGATCATGAGTACAGCCGAGGCCAGGACGGAGAACAAGGCGGAAAAGGTCGAGTACGAAGGACCTGCCATCAGCTTTGAAGAGGTTTCGATCAGTTTTGAAGGCAACGAAGTCCTCAAGAACGTCTCCTTTGCGATCGAGCAGGGAGAGACCCGGCTTCTCCTGGGGCCAGCAGGAGGCGGCAAGAGCGTTCTGATGAAGCTCTGTGACGGTCTTCTACGGCCCGACAGCGGAACCATTCGCGTACTGGGCCACGAGATCTCCGGGATGAAAGAGCGCGATATGTTTGCGCTCCGCCACAGGATTGGGATGGTCTTTCAGGAGTCGGCACTCTTTGATTCCATGTCCGTAGAGGATAACGTCGCCTATCTTCTGCACGAGGACAAGGTGCCAGCCGAGGAAGCCCATAAGCGCGTTGAAGAGGCGCTCCGCTTTGTGGAACTGGAAAAGGCGATCGACAAGTTCCCTGCCGAACTCTCCGGTGGTATGCGGCGACGGGTTTCGATCGCCCGCGCCATCATCACGGAGCCGGATCTGATTCTTTACGACTCGCCTACGGGCGGTCTGGACCCGATTACTTCAACCACCATCATGGAGTTGGTGATGAAGCGGCGCGACGTGTCTCACACGACTTCGCTCATCATACGCATCGTCTGCAGGACGCCTTCTACTTGGCCACGAACCATTACAACGAGGAAAAGGGTGGCGCGGAAAAGATTCCTGATAATGGGATCGATGAGCGTACGAAGTTCCTCATGCTGAACGAAGGCAAGATCGTATTCGACGGAACGACACTCGAACTGACGCACTCTGACGATCCGTGGCTGAAGGAGTATCTCGCTTGAAGATCGTCCTTGCAGGTGGCAATGGCCAGGTGGGTGTCCTGCTGGCGCGGCATTTTTCAAGGATCGGGAACGAAGTCATCGTCTTAAGCCGGTCAGCCGCCTTGAGATCCCCGTGGCGTGTGGTGCAGTGGGATGGGCGCACCCTGGGACCCTGGGCTCGTGAATTTGAGGGCGCGGATGCCGTCATCAATCTGGCGGGAAAGACCATCAACTGCCGCTACACGGCAAAGAATCGCAGTGAGATTATCGCGTCACGCGTCGAATCGACCGAGGTCGTCGGCGCTGCGATCCAGGCGGCACAAGTGAAACCCCGCGTCTGGATCAATGCCAGCGCAGCCGGGATCTATCGGCACTCAACCACGGAAGCCTTTACGGAAGCGACGACATGGCTGGGCGGCGAAGGCGAGCCCGTTCCCGAGACCTGGCGCTTTGGTGCCGAGGCGGTCAAGATTTGGGAGAACGCATTCAACGCCATCGAGGTTCCGGGAGTGCGGAAGATCGCCCTGCGAACGACTCTTGCAATCAGTCCGGACAAGGGCGGAGTCTTCGATGTCCTGCTGGGACTGGTGCGGTATGGACTTGGCGGAACGCAGGGTTCGGGAACGCAGTTTGTTTCATGGATGCACGACAAGGACTACGTACGCGCTGTGGAGTTCATGATCGGCGATGAGAGCATCTCCGGACCGGTCAATATGGGTTCTCCAGTCCCGCTGCCAAACTCCGAGTTCATGGCGATTCTTCGGAAGGCGGCGGGCGTAAAGATAGGTTTGCCAGCCCCGGAGTTTGCCTTGAAGCTCGGTGCTCCCATCCTGGGCACAGAGGCCTGGCTGGTGCTGAAGAGCATCAACGTTTTACCGGGCGTGCTGGAGCGTGCGGGCTTTGACTTCCAATACCCTGAGTGGGATGTCGCTGCGCGGAATATGGTGAGGCGATGGAAGCAGATAAACGAGTAAGTTGGATAGAGCAAAAATGGGCGCGGCGATCCGACATCGCCGCGCCCATTTTTTTTAGCGGTCGCCCTGACCGAGACGTCTGTGGAAGAGATCCAGCACCGTCCCGTAGAGACGCAGGGCCAACTCCGGATCATAGCGTGCGCCCTCGTCGCGCATGAAGGCATGAGCACCGTTAACTTCGACCCAGTTGTAACGAAGGTTCAGCTCATCGAGCAGAGACTGCACCTTGCGCCGGCCTTCGAGCGGGACGTGCGGATCCTGACGTCCCCAGATCATGAGCAGCTCGCCCTCAATCTCTTTGGCTCTCGCCATGGAGTCGTCTTGCATGCCTTTTCCCAGGGAGCCTTTGTGAATGTCGGTGGCGTAGAAGCACGCGGTCGCGCGAACATCTTTCTCAAAGGCCGCGCGGAAGGCCAGATGGCCTCCCATGCAGATGCCGAGCGCGCCTAGTTCGCCGGTGCAGTCGGCGCGTTGTTTCAGATGGTCGAGGACAGAGCGGGTGTCCGCGTCGTAGCTGGCAAGCTCCTTTGTGGTCTTCAGAGCGTTGCCCTTATCGGAGCCCGCCTGGTCGTAGGCAAAGACCTCGCCCGGCTCGCAGAACTCGTGATACACCTCGGGCATGGCGACGATGTATCCGTGGCCAGCGATCAGAGCCGCCGTGCGACGGATAGGGCCAGTGATCTGAAAGATCTCCGAGTAAAAGACGATCCCTGGATATTTTCCTGCCGCAACGGGGCGAAGGATGTGTGTGCGCATGTGGCCATACGGTGTGATTAGTTCAACAAACTCTTCAGTGATGATCATGGGCGTTTTACAAAACCTTTCTGTTTCAGTTGACATAGAACGCGGAATGGCGACCTCCAGCCTACGCCACGGAAGCCGCACACTCTATGAAGAGTTATCTCATGCCAAAGGGACGTGTGCGGCTCTGATCTTGCCCATGCGATGCGCCTTCACAAGCTAAACTTGAGTTTGTGGACTTATCTTCCAGACCGGCTCCGCTGCGTACCTTGCAAGTCCTCCGCGGCATCGCCGTCCTGCTCGTCGTGATCCACCACTTTTCCGATGTGACCGCTGCATTCACTCCAGAGCACAAGGTATGGGATAACGGCGCCAGCGGTGTCGATCTCTTCTTCGTCATCAGCGGATTCATCATTCCCCTGTCGATCGATTCCAGCAGATCCGGCTTCTCGGCGGCAGCCAAGTTCTTCCAAAGACGACTGGAAAGAATCGTCCCTCTCTACTGGCTCGTTACTACGCGCACCCTTGTCTCCATGCTCTATTTTGGTGTGCCCCTTATCTTTTCTCATATCGTAGGCTCTTATTTCTTCGTACCTACGCGCGGCCGCTTTGGAGAATATCTGCCCATTGTGTCGGTGGGATGGACCCTTACCTATGAGATGGCCTTTTATCTGCTTATCGCCTTTGTCATCCTTTGGACGGGAAGGGTCATGGAGATCATGCTTCCCGTTGTCGTTCTGATTGGTCTGGCAGCCCTCACGGTGCCTCTTCCCGCAGTGCATCTTGACCTATCTCTGTTCTTGGATTTTGGTCTGGGAATGGCAGCAGCCCTCTGGTACACGCGCTCCAGGAAAAGACTGCCTACATTGATAGCCACCTTATTGTTTGTGGTCGCATTGACTCTCGAGTTGACCGCGCCGTTCTATACACTGCGTGTCGAACAGTGGGGTATTTTGTCTTTTCTGGTTCTGGTCTCCGCCCTGTCGCTGGAAGGCGTTCTTGGGAACAGGCTGCCGCGCTGGTCGCTGCTACTGGGGGACGCTTCTTACTCGATCTATCT
>JAHFTZ010000286.1 GCA_023265355.1 Terriglobus sp. | reverse complement strand
CCTCGGGAACAGCGACGGTCCAGGCCGCCCTCATCGGCAATCCGTTCCTCGTCGTCTATCGCGTAAGCGGACTTACCTTTCGCGTGGCCAAACGCCTTATCCGCTATCCCATGGAGATTCCTGTCCCGATGGACCAATATGGGAATCTCCCCATTGCGATGCCAAATCTGATCGCGGGCAAGCGGATCGTCCCCGAACTCCTTCAGAATCAATTTACTGCAGACCAACTTACGAAAACACTTAATCCATTACTTGAGGATTCTCCCGAGCGAACTGCTCAGATCGCCGATCTCTTGGCCCTCCGCAATGCAATGAAGCCCTCCAGTGGATCAACTGCTATCGCTCAACTGAGAGATGCTGTTGTTCAGGCCCTCGGAGTCTCTTCATGAGTCTTATCCAAGTCCAATCCGCTCCATCACCCGCAGCGCTGGATTCTGCGTCTAATGCACTGAGACAGATATAGTTCCCGCCAGAGGATCGCATCCGCATGTCACTTCACCGCCTTTTGAAGACCAGTACCGCCGTTCTCGCTCTACTCTCTTGCAGTTTTGCCGGATACGCGGCACCACCATCGCGCCCACTGCTCCAGGTCACGGCTTATACGATCAACGCGGATATCGATCCTGCCGTGGCACGCCTCACCGCCACGGTCCAGGTCACCTTCACTGCGCTCGAAGACATCTCTACCGCGACCTTCGAGCTGAATAACGGTCTCCGCGTCACTAAAATAACGGACGCTGCAGGAGCCACGCTCCAGTCCGACCGCAATCCCACGACGTCGACGGTCAACGTCGCCATGACTGCGCCCATTGCCAAGGGCACCAGCACAACACTCAGCTTCGAATACACCGGCACCCTCAACGGTGCGGATACCTCCCCGGTGGAAGGCATCAAGCTAGCCGCCATTGCTGACCCGATCACGATCCTGCTTTACCCCGGGCGATGGTTCCCGGTCTCCGGTCTGTACACGCAACGATTCACTGCGGAGATGCACATCCGCGTCCCTAAGGGAGAGACGGTAGTCTCCAGTGGAGCAACGAATCATCCCGCCATACCGGCCTCTACTGTTCCAACGATCCATGCCACGGCACGTATGACACCTCGCCGTGCGGGTGGTGGAGTAGGGACCCGCACCTCCAAATCAGCAGCGACAGCCAAGGCAGACACTCCGTCGCCAGTGCCAGCCGCGCCTACCTCTTCGGCAGACATGGAAGAGTTCGATTTTGCGTGGCAGAAGCCCGGCTTTCCCGGAACCGTGATCGCTGGCAAGTTCCTTCCTGCCATCCGGTCCTCGGGCGCGCGCAACGTCAGTATCTACGTCACCGAAAAGCACAAGACCGGTGCAGCCGAATACGCCGCAATCGCGGCACGTCAACAGGAGTTCTTCACCACGACCTTCGGCGAACCGCAGTCCTCCACACTCAACATTGTGGAGATGCCTGAAGACGCCGTGGCCGCCTCCTGGGCTCCGGAGATCGCCGCCATCGCAGGCAATCGCATCGGCAATGCAAACAGCTCCCGCCTTCTCTCCAACACGATCGCCCACCAATGGTGGGGCAGCGAGGTCTCCCCCTACACGCTCAACGACGCCTGGATTACGAACGGCATGAGCCGTTACGCCGAACTAATGTTTCTCGAAGACGCCAGTGGAAAGACCGCATTTCAGAACGCAGTGACGGATGTCTCCGCAGGCGCGCTCGCCTACGATACTGCCCCACTCTCCACCCTTGGCCGTATCGATCCCTACTCACCTCAGTTTCAATCAGAGACGTTGGAAAAGGGAGCCATGGTCTTCCACATGCTCCGCTATCAGATGGGTGATGAGAAGTTTCCCATCTTCCTTCGCGGCCTGCTCTCGCAATTTGCGGGGAAAGGCGTCCGCTCCTCGGACGTGGAGACTGTCGCAGCCGCGCAGTCTGGTCTCAACCTAACGCCCTTCTTTGCGCAGTGGATCGATGGTACAGGAGCTCCCGCTTTCACCAGTAAATTCACCGTCTATCGCCTGGGTGGCAACAAGGGCTTCCGCACGGTCGGCGCGATCTCCCAGGATCTCGATCTCTTCCGTATGCCCGTCGACCTTCGGATTGAAACCGAAGGTAAAACCGAAAATAGACGCATCGATGTCTCTGGCACCGACTCGCGCTACACGGTTGAAACCTTCGGACGTCCGCGTCGCATTATCATTGACCCTGAACACTGGGTGCTCAAATCCACACCGGACCTGGCCGTCCGTGTCGCTGTGCTCAAGGGTCAGCAGCTTGTAGCGCAGGGAGATCTGATCGGCGCGCTCGCCGAGTATCAGCGCGCACTCGACGCGAACAAAAACTCCTCGCTCGCGACCTATCGCATCGCCGAGGTCTTCTTCACCCAGCGCAACTACCAGTCGGCCGCCAACAGCTATCGCGACTCGCTCCGTGGCGATAACGATCCGAAGTGGACGGAGGTCTGGAGCCATATTGGCCTGGGCCGTGTCTTCGATCTCACCGGACAGCGTGACCGTGCGGTGAACGAGTATCGCCTGGCAGTACAGACGAACGACAACACGCAGGGCGCAATCAACGAAGCCCGCGCTCTTCTGCAGAAGCCTTACACGCGCGAACGCACTGCCGAATAAGGCTGCACACGCGTTTCATCACATCACGACGACACGATCATCCAGGGAAACGGTCGCCCACCCAAGCGCCGCAAACAAACCTGCCACCTCATCCACCGAGGTCTCAGCCGTGCGCACACCGCGCACCAGTGATACTTCGCCGTCGCCGAGGCGCACGCCGACGCACTTCTCCGCACGGTAGGTGCAGGCTGCGAGATCGCTCACGCTTAGCGCTGTCGTCTGCACCATCACAAAGGTCCTGGGGGGAGCCATGCGGTCGATCATGCAAACAAGCTCCAGCTTGCTCTCCAACTCGTCCGGGACGAAGTCGATGGCAAAGTCCGCCTCACGCACGGCGTCTTCTACCGTCGTTGCAAACTCCATCACTCCATCCTGTCCGGAGAAGTCTACGGAAGCATCGCGCAGCTTGGAAGGCATGACGTCTTCCAGGATGACGCGGTATCCGGCGCGCGCGCAGGCCATGGCGAACGCGCGCCCCTTCAATCCCGCACCGATCACTGCGACCGTTTGCATCGCAGCTTACTTCTTTTCGAGAGAGGCCACGACGGAGGCGTAGCTCGGCTCGCTGGTGCGGATGTGCTCCGCCACGCGTGCGCGCTCCTCCTCGGTCAGTGTGGGAAGCACTGCCATGATTCTGCGCAGCGTTCCAGACATATCGTCCACAAAGTTCATCGTACGGATCGCTTCACCAGACAGCGGCATGTGCAGAGTCTCCTATTGTTTCGTTCCAGAACCAGTGTACTAGTTGTGCTGCTCTTCGACAGCCTGTTCCACTGGTGCCTGGCTCTCCAGAGCCTCAACTACGTGTGGTTCCACAGCGGCCTCCTCCGGCTCCACATAACCATCGCGGTCTGTGATCTCCGTGATCGCGAGCAACTTCGCCGAAAGATCGGGATGCAAGGCTTCGGGAGCGTATCGCCAGGACCAGTTCCCTGCCGAATTTGCGGGGGTGTTCATACGTCCGTCGCTTCCAAGATGCAGGAGATCCTGCAACGGAAGAATACAAAGCGCGGCTACGCTGCGCTCCGCGGCACGGATCATGGCCCAGACGATATCGTTCGGATGCTGTAGAGGACCGAGGTACTCCACCACATTGGCGCGCTCGGTGTCGTTCAACTGCTCATACCACCAGCCCAGCGTCGTGTTGTTGTCGTGCGTTCCTGTGTAGACAACCATGTTGGGAACGAACCTGTGCGGAAGGTGCAGGTGTGCGCCGCGATCGGAGAATCCGAACTGCAGGACGCGCATGCCGGGCATACCAAATCCTTCGCGCAGAGCATCGACCTTGGCCGTGATCAGACCGAGGTCTTCCGCGACAAAGGGGAGGTCGCCAAGCTCCTTCTTCAACTGCTTGAAGAGCTTTTCCCCAGGAGCCTCGACCCACTTGCCGTCGATGGCTGTCTCCGCCGCTGCATCGATCTCCCAATACGCTTCGAAGCCACGGAAATGGTCGAGCCGCAGTACATCATAAAGCTCCATCTG
>JAHFTZ010000285.1 GCA_023265355.1 Terriglobus sp. | reverse complement strand
GATTCCCCGCGCCGTTGACGCCTCCCGATGCCGAAAACAGGCTGCTGAAGGTGAGCGTGGAGTCTTTGTAGGCCGTGGTGTTGGAGTTGGCAAGATTATTGGACACAGACTGAAGCTGATTCTGTGCTGCTTTAAGTCCTGAGAGGGGAATCGAGAAAGAACCCATGTTATTTCGCTCCTGCGATGCTGGTTGTGTTGGTGGTGGTGGTTGCGATCGGCATCAGCGTGTTCGGATCGAAGGGAAGGGCGGCCTGCGCGCTAGCCAGTGCTGCAGCCGGATCGACCGCGAGTGGTTTGGCCGCAGAAGCTGCCTTGGCCGAAGCCGTCGGGGTAACCGGTGTGGTGGATCCTGTCGACGACGTGGTGCCCGTGAGCGTCTGGTTGATGGCGATCAGCTGATCGAGCTGGTTGAGCGAGATCATCTGTCCGACCATGGCGGTGGAGTCGACCGGGGCCGTGGGGTCCTGGTTCCTCAGTTCGGTCGCAAGCAGGTTAAGAAACGTGGAGCCCAGGTTGGTTGGGCTGGTGGAGCTGCTGGAATCCGTTGCGGAGCCTGCACTGTTGGTGGTTGCCGCTGCCATTGCTTTGGCCATGCTTGCCTTCGCGGGGGGAAGGAGGATGCCTGGCTGGCTAACGATGGGAAGGGTGATCGACATTGGTAATTCTCCTTGAAGATGATGTGAGCTAAACGCGGATGTCCAGGCGGTCGCTTAGAGCGCCCTGGCTTCGCGCAGCGGCGGGTGGTGTTTGTTCCATCCATGGCTGCGAACCTGTGCTGCGTGAATTTGAAGGGTGACTTACCTCGCTGCGCTGTTGCCTTTGGTCTTGCGACCCCTGTGAAAAGCCTGCTGAACTTCCTCCTGTGAATGAACTTGTTTCGACGCGCACGCTCAGCGCCTGAACTGGACCGGGCCTATCCTGCATCGCAGACAGGTGCGCGTTGATCGCCTTTGCCAACTCGGCATGGCCGAGTGTGATCTCGGAAGAGGTCAACCCCTGCGAGGTGGAGGTGTGAATGGAAATCGCGCCGAACTCTGCTGAATTGATTCCGACACGCATGTCGGTCTGCTGAATGCTTTGAATCAGGCGTGCAGAGTGAACCATAGGCGTAGAGATAACTTCGGGTGGGGCTACGTGTGTTGGGAGTGGCGTAACGACGGCTCCAGGATCTGCCTGGGTTGTCGCTCCGTTGGTGGAGAGGTGGGGCGGGCTTGGGACCGTGATAGCTGAGACATCAATGGTCGTCGCATGCGGCGCAACGCTGTTTTGAATCGACGTCGCTTCCAAAGGCTGTGAAGTATAGATGCCCTTACTCTGATCGCTATCGGATTCCGTACTGGAGGCGTCTGTTCCCGAAGCGTCTTCGGCGGCGGAGGTTTTGTGGTGTCCGCTGGTTGCGGTCGCACCCGGGGCTTCCGTTGCCTTCGCCAGGCCATCAGGCGAGGCCCTCCGCACAGTTTGTGTTCCCTTGATTCCCTTGGTCAGAACCATTCCATTCAGAGCCGTTGTCGTAGGAGGCGCAGCCGCCGCGAGCGCTTCTGTTGCCGCATTCGTTGGCAGAGGCGTCGCGTTTAAATCGGGAGGAGGCGTTGGTGTTGCGTAAGGTGCAGCATCCTTTGTTGTTTCCGAAGGCGGGCTGTCCTTTGTGGAAGGTGCGGCATTCTGCATCGCCATGGCGATTGCTTCACGCAACGCAGCTTCATGATGATTTGTCTCAACGGAAAGAGTCTGTGTTTTAGCGTCGGTGCTGCTCAGGGCCACGCTGTCGGTGAGCGGAGTTCCCTTCGAAGAGCTCTCCGGGGTTGTCCTTGTCGTATCGCCCACCGTAATGGGCGCGTTGGTTAGAGGAATCTGTGCAACCGGAGGCGTGGCGGCGGGCGAAGACGGCATCAACGAGATCTCTGCTGCCGCTGCGGTGGAGTCCGTCGTGGACGGTACCGTCAGTGTTGAATCCTGGGAGCTTGTCATGCCGCCAGCCGGTATGAGTATCGGGACGACTGGTGTGACTTCTACCGCAACGAGTTGGGAGCTGTCTGCCAACGGGCTGCTGGAGTCGGTCTTCTTATGCACCTGATCCTTGTGGTCACGAACAGTTTTTTTGTCGGTTGACGTTTCTCCGTGAGCATCATGGAACTTACCGGCGACTGCGGTCAGCGTGTTCAGAAATGCCAACGGTGTGCTGACGCGTCCCGGGCTCCCGCTCGCTGCGTCAGTGTTGGTCGTGGTATCTGGCTTCGATTGGATGGGTGCGATCACATATGCGTAAGTAGCACGTCGCACACCAACGCCAGTTCTCATTTTTCCAGAACAACTACAACAAAATGCCGATAGGAAGCGGCTTTTAATACATTTCATTTATGAGGGAAGGATTTTTGTAGGAAGTCTTTGCCGGGTTCTGCCGGATTAGCTTCTAAGAAAGGCTGCGTCTTGCGATGAAGTTGTCGTCCAGCGTGCTTTGCTCGCGACGCGAGAGATCCGTGTCATAGGCTTCGCGCTTGGTGGCTTTCATCTCGGTCAACAGTTCGCGGTTCTGGCGCGCGGCGTTGTAGACCCCGAGCTGCATCGCTTTCAACTCTTCGAGTTTCTCAACCTGTCCGACCAGGAGCTTGCGCACGCGCATCAACTCCTGCATCTCGCCATAGTGTCCGTGCAGCGTTCGGCCCAGGCTCTGCTGCATCACGGCCCCGGTCCGCGATTCGTTCACGCGAACCATCTCGCTATCCAGAATCTCGATCTCGCGGTTGCATTGCGCGATCTCGACGAGAACTTTTTGGAGAAGCCGCTCTTCGCGTTCTTCGACGATGACTCGTGCCCGCAAAACCGCGTGCAATGTAAATTGAAAGGCCATATCAGCTCGGAATCTGCAACAGGCTTTTTTGAACTTCAGGAAAGCTGAAGATCTCTTCGGAGCGCTGATTAAGAAAAGCATTAAGTTGCGGAAGGACTTCGACGGCGCGATCCAGCGTGGGGTCGGTTCCTCGCTGATAGGCGCCAATGCGGATCAGATCTTCAGAACGTGCGTAGGAAGCCATCAGCAAACGGAGGTCTTTCGCCTTCTGCATATGTTCTTTCGTCGTCAGGCTGGGCATCAGTCGGCTGAGACTTTCAAGGATGGAGATGGGTGGATAGTGTCCCCGCATCGCAAGGTTGCGGTCGAGGATCACGTGTCCATCGAGGAGCGAACGCACGGTATCTGCGACGGGATCCTGCTGGTCGTCGCCTTCCATCAACACCGTATAAAAAGCGGTGATGCTACCGCCATGAAAACATCCGGACCGTTCCACCAGGCGAGCCGGCATGTTCAATACGGAAGGGGTATAGCCTTTTGCTGTTGGCGGCTCTCCGGCCGAAAGACCGATCTCGCGCTGTGCCATGGCGAAGCGGGTCAGCGAGTCCACGACCAGGAGCACGTTCTTTCCCGTACCGGCAAAGTACTCGGCGATAGCGGTCGCGGAGAGCGCCGCACGCATGCGCAGCAGCGGCGATTGATCCGAGGTGGATACGACCACAACGCTTCGCTTGCGGCCTTCTTCGCCGATAACTTCCAAAAATTCGCCTACTTCTCTTCCACGTTCACCGACCAGTGCGAGCACCGTCATATCTGCGCTGGTACCACGTGCCATCATTCCCAGCAGTGTGCTTTTGCCGACGCCGCTCCCACCGAAGATGCCGATACGCTGGCCCTTGCCGCAAGTAACAAAACCATCGAGAGCGCGGATGCCGCAGCCCAGCGGCTCACGAATGGGAACGCGATCGAGCGGCAAAGGCGCGGCGCCATCTACAGGAACTGTGCGCTCACCGCGATACTCTCCCATGGAATCTAGAGGAACTCCCGTTGCATCGATGACACGGCCCAACAGGTCTTCTCCAACGCGGATCGAAGCCCGTGTTCCCCAGGCCACGATGCGATCTCCGAAGCGTATGCCCTGCGGATTCTCCACTGCCATCGACAGCATCGTTGCTCCGCGAAAGCCGATCACCTCGCCGGAGAACTTCTTTCCGTTGGCGCCCGTGATCTCGCACGACTCGCCTACGGAGCAGAAAGGACCCTCCGACTCAATCAGATTTCCAACCACCTGGAGCACACGTCCGCGCCAGCGCAGTGTCGATCCG
>JAHFTZ010000284.1 GCA_023265355.1 Terriglobus sp. | reverse complement strand
CCTCGTTCCGGCCTGATTCTTTCCAAGCAGGAGCTTGCCGCCAGTATCGACCGCAGCGTCTTCCCGGGGCAGCAGGGCGGGCCTCTGGTTCACGTGATCGCGGCGAAGGCCGTGGCCTTCCTGGAGGCGCTCCAGCCGGAGTTCAAGGCCTATGCAGCGCAGGTGGTGGCGAACGCGAAGGCGCTGGCTGAGGCGCTTGCGGGTGAGGGCTACCGCATTATCTCGGGTGGTACGGACACGCACCTGCTGCTGGTGGATGTCTTCGCCAAGGGAATGTTCGGCAGCGAGGCTGAGAATGCGCTTGGAGCTGCTGGGATTACGGTGAACAAGAACGCGATTCCCTACGACACCAACCCGCCGATGAAGCCCAGCGGCGTCCGCTTTGGAACGCCCGCGCTGACCACGCGCGGCATGAAGGAGACGGAGATGCGCGAGATCGCAGCCTGGATCGCAGAGGCCCTGGAGCATCGCAACGATGCCGGTCGCCTGGAGCAGATTCGCGGCCGCGTTGGCGAGATGGCGGAGAAGTTCCCGCTCTACGATTGGCTTCGCGCATAAAGCAGATTGGATCGCTACTTTCGAGGGGGTGCTGGCTTCGGCCAGCGCCCTTTTTGCTGCACGTTTCTTCGCTCGCTGGTAGGCTGAAACGCATGAGCGACGAACGTTTTGATGCAGTGATCATCGGCAGCGGGCAGGCGGGTGTACCGCTTGCGAAGGACCTGGCAAAGGCGGGCCAGAGTGTGGCCATCGTTGAGAGTTGGCACGTCGGCGGAACTTGCGTGAACGTAGGCTGTACGCCTTCGAAGACGCTGGCCGCGAGTGCGCGCGTGGCGTACCTTGCGCGGCGCTCATCGGATTTCGGCATTACCGGCGGAGAGATTGGTACCGACATGCCAGCGGTGATCGCGCGGAAGCGGAAGATCGTCGAGAACTCCAACGCCAGCAATATCAAGGGCCTGGAAAAGGCGGGCGCAACGATCATCATGGGTGAAGGCGGTTTCGCCGAGCAGCCTGCAGCGGCGGGTGAGTATGCCATCGCAGTGAAAGCAGCGGACGGAAGCGAGCGTCGCCTGATCACGAAGCAGGTCTTTCTCAATACAGGCGAGCGTCCAGTAGTTCCGGCGCTGAAGGGATTGGATCAGGTGCCCTTCCTCGACAGCACATCGATCATGGAGCTGGAAGAGGTGCCCGACCATCTCATCGTGCTGGGCGCGGGCATTGTTGCTCTGGAGTTTGCGCAGATGTTTCATCGCTTCGGTGCTGCCGTTACTGTGATCGAACGCGGAACGCGCCTGCTGCCGCATGAGGATGAGGACATCTGTAGTTGCGCACGGGACATTCTTCTCGAAGATGGTCTGGAGATCCTCTTTGAGACAGAGGCAGCGGAGGTGAGCGGAGCGGCGGGCAACATCCGCATGAAGCTGAAGGACGGCAAGGAGCTGCACGGAACGCATCTGCTGGTGGCCATTGGACGACGTCCGAATGTGGAGTCGCTGCATCTGGATCGCGTGGGCGTGAAGCAGAACGAGCATGGGTATATCGAGGTGAACGATCTGCTGGAGACGGGCGTCCCTGGCATCTGGGCGCTTGGCGATGTGAAGGGGCCACCGGCGTTTACGCATGTCTCGTACGACGACTATCGCATCGTTGCTGCAAATCTTCTGCACAAGGGCTCGCGCCGTGTTAGCGATCGCACGCTTGTTTATACGATCTACACAGACCCCGAGATCGGTCGCGTGGGTATGAATGAGATGGAAGCGCGCAAGGCCGGGAAGAAGATCCGTGTGGCCAGCGTTCCGATGAGTTACATGGCGCGCGCTCTGGAGATGGCAGAGTCGCGCGGCATGTTGAAGGCGATCGTCGATGCGGAGACGGATCTGATCCTTGGAGCGTCGATTGTTGGCGTCGAGGGCGGCGAGGTGATTGCGCAGATCCAGCTGGCGATGATGGGCGGCCTGAAGTACACGGTGCTGCGCGATGCGGTCTTCTCGCATCCTACGAAGTCCGAGGTGCTGAATACGCTTTTTATGAGCCTTGACTCGTAACAAGGAAATTGAGTGGAGTTACAAAAAAGTATGCCTCGACCTGTAAGTGTCGAGGCATACTTTTTTTAGAAAATAAGTGGAGGGAAGACCTCCATGCTTCTTCTAGGATACTCCTGTTTTGGCCTTCGTAAATAGCACTTCGGATGGATGGTGCGGCGCACTTACACGGCGTAATCTTACAGATGTTGGTTGGCCGGAGAAGTTACGAGGCCAGGCGAAGTGCGATGCAGTTGAAATACCGGGTGCTCCTTTCCTTCCTGGTAATCGTCCTTGGATACAAGTTGATGATTACCGCGTTCCACTGGATGAACTTAGCAAGCGACGCCGCTCTGTACGGCGGTATCGTTGTGCTCGTAGTGACGGTGGTGGGTGTACTTACCGCAGTGCGTTCCCTTTGGAGGCGGACGTAATGTCTTTATTTGAACAGTTCAACTCTGAAAATAAAACCACACCGAATCAGGATGTTCAGTTACAGCGTGTGAAGAGGTTGGTACGTTACGCAGGTCTTTTAGTCATGACGTTTGTTGTGCTGAGTGTCTTCTTCAACTATGTTGCGTCGGTTACGCGCATTGGTGCTGGACACGTTGGCGTGGAGGTTGTTCTTAGTGGATCGCAGCGTGGTGCTTCGGAGATTCCGATTCGCACGGGCTGGGTCTTCTATAGTCCTCTGCGTTCGCAGATCGTGGAGTTCCCTACCTTTGTGCAGACGGTCAAATGGACGCAGAGCCTGAACGAAGGCCGAGCGACGGATGAAGCGATGAGCTTCAACTCGAAGGAGGGCATGGAGATCTATGCGGATGTCTCGCTCTCGTATGCGATCCAGCCCAGCCGCGTGCCGGATTTCTATGTGAAGTATCGCGTGACGGATCTGGACCAGTTTACGCACGGCATTCTGCGGGACACGGTGCGTAACTCGCTGAACGAAGCCGCGTCCACGTTTACCGTGGAGCAGATCTACGGCGAACAGAAGACGGAGTTCCTGATGCGCGTGCAGAAGCTCATACAGGAGCGCATGGATCCTGTGGGCGTGGAGATCCAGCAGTTCGGCTTCATCGGAGCGCCGCGCGTGCCCAGCGTGATTGCCAACGCGATCACGGGCAAGGCGCAGGCGATCCAGGATGCCGAGCGCGCACGCAACGAGCTGGCGAAGACGCAGGCCGAGGCAGCGAAGACGATCGCCGAAGCCGAAGGTGAAGCCAAGGCCTCTGTAACGCGCGCGCAGGGTGAGGCGGAAGCGAACCGCATCCGCCAGACCAGCATCACGCCGCAGTTGCTGGAGCTGCGCAAGCTGGAGAATCAGCGCGCCCAGATCGAGCGCTGGAATGGCCAGCTTCCCAGCGTGGAGACTGGCGGCAACACGATGATGCAGTTGCCGCCCGTGCGGTAACGCGATGACGCAGGATGAGGCGGAGAGAGAATCTCCGCCTCATCGCTTTGCCGCACAGCTTTGTTTCACAGAGGCAGGACTCCGACGTGTTTCTGAAAATAGAGATTGCGTGATTGCGTTGCCTGTCGGATCATGGGCTGCATGAGCTATCTCCTTGTACTCCTGATCGGTGTCTGTACCGGCCTTCGTACGATGACGCCGATTGCCGTCGTCTGCTGGTTCGCCTATCTGCACCACCTTGCGCTGACCGGATGGCGAGGGTATGCGGCTTATCTTGTCTCCGTGGTGATCTTTACGCTGGCCGCGCTGGGCGAGTTGTATGGAGACAAGCTTCCGACGACACCCAGCCGACTCTCGCCTGTGGGCCTCGGAGCGCGCGTTGTCTTCGCTTCGCTCTGTGCAGCCATCCTGGCGGAGCCCCTGGTGCTCCCGCTGGCTATAGCGATTGGCGTGGGTATTGTCGGTGCGCTGATCGGTTCGTATGGCGGCTGGTTTGTGCGGACGCGCGCCGTGGCCGCGCTGAAGTGCGCGGACTGGAACGTCGCCGTGGTGGAGGATGCGGTTGCCATTCTGATGTCGATCGTTACGCTGGTTCTGGCTTCGCGGTTCGTGAGCATCGACGTTACTGCCGCCTTCTAAGACTTTCGCCGTATCGCGCGAGACGAAGAGCATGCCATAGTGTTGGCA
>JAHFTZ010000283.1 GCA_023265355.1 Terriglobus sp. | reverse complement strand
GGTTGCCGAACTCGTCGGCAATCTGTTTGTGTGCCGCGAGGATTTGATCGGGAGATAGAATCACCTTCTTGTCGCGTGTGTTGTGTGCAGCGATCTGCGCGGCCTCCGGCCCGGTGAATCCGCTGCGGCCTAACGCCTCTTCGATCTGCTGGCGGCGTGGGCTGGATGCCTCAAGATAGGCTGCTGTATAGCCTTTTACGTCAGGTGCTCCACTCTTGCCCGCCTCGATTTCATAGCCAAGGTCCCGCAACTTATAGGTCAGATGAGATTGGTATACGGCGGTAGCAAACTGCTGGCTCTCGAAGAGAGCGTGCGGTTGCAAAGCCCGCATTTTGCCATTGTCGCGCTCCGTCATATTGAAGACGACGACGTGCGTGTGGAGCTGCGGCGCGGCGTAACCGTCTACCGGACGGGCGGTGTCATGCTCAAACTTGGCCGCCGCAAACTTTCCGGTGGTCTCGGCAGGAGAGTTACCGCCGATGCGTGCCTGCGTGTACCTTTCCAGTTCATTCAAGGCGACATTGACCGCCTCGCGGTGCGCCTCACGCACGTGATCATCGCCACCCACAAGCGCAGTCAATGAAACTGATTTGGGTGCAGAGAACGTCGCATCCCATCCAGCACGGTGCTCGACCGGAGACACCGTTTTCCCGTCCGCGTTCTTGTATTCATGAACGACGCGATGCGACACTAACTGTTTGCCGGTTTCCGGGTGCTGACCTTCGGAGAGATGGGCAAACTCCGCTGCGCCTACGGCTCCCGACAAACCAAATTCATCGGCCAGCTTGCCATGCCATTCACCCTGAATGGTGTTCCCCTGCTTCCAATAATTCTGCTCGGCGGCGGTGAACTCTTTCGCGTGATACGCCTGCGCCTGGCTGGCCGAGAGCGGCTTCGAGATGTTCAGCATGGCAGCTCCTAACCGTGCGTGATGACGTTCTGTTCTTCGTGGACATCTGCGGTAAGGGGAAGTTCAGGCTGTACCACTTGTAATGTTGCAGGTTCATTGGGTGCGGATATCGGGGCTGAGGGTTCCGGCTCCTGCTTCAGTTCCGCAGAAGACGGCTCCGGCTTGCCGTTCCGTATATTCTTTGGGTCATACGGAAGCTTGTCGTCAGGCCGCTCTCGCAACTCAAAGGGCTTGGCGATCTCCGGCATATCGAAGTATGGAAACGAAAAGTAAGTCACATAATTTTGGTACTTCATAAAGGCGTGGAGGTCTGGAAGGCCGGAGATTTCGGACTCCAGAACCAGGGGTTCAAGCTGCCTATCCAACGTGAAATTGCGTCCCGCTCGGGTGCCGTCGAAGTGTGTCTCACGTAGCCGCTCGATCTCCACTTTGCCGATGAACTTCGACACCCACTCCCCGGCATTTGGTTCTTTGGTCGTGAGCCAAACGCTGGTTGCTGGCTGCGAGAGCATCACCTCAGCAAGATGCCCGTACAGATACTCCACCTGCGCCTTGCCCTGGAAGCCGAGCACGACAGGGTTCTGACCCTTGCGCCCCTCCGTGATCGCCGTATGAAGCTGCGGCAACTTTTGTAAGCTCGCCAGCTCGTCGATCAAAAACCAGACACGTTTTTGCCCTTTCGTGGGCTCATTGAGCAGGCGCAAAACCAACCAGTCAATCCAAAGACTCTGCAACGGCCGCAGTGCCTCGCGCTCGGCTGCGCGGGAGGTTAGAAAGATCCATCCCTGCCGCTTCTCTGCCCAATCGGAGGCCGTCCATGTGCCGTTGCCCTCGGCCTTCTTCGGCAACAGACGAAGACTGTCGGCGACCAATCCCAGGGAGCCGAGAACGCCTGCCCTCTGCTGGTGGGCCTGCGGGTCTATCAAATGCGCATGCTCGGTGCCTTTGAGCCTGCGGTCGATCTCGTCCGGGTTTGACATCCACTGCACCAACTCGTCTGGCGTCGGCCCATACGCCATCAGGAAAGCGAAGATTTTCTGCGGCGATTCGATGAAAAACTCGCCCTTGCGATCCTGCGGCGGCTGGAACAATGAGACGGCCAACGCCTTCGCTTCGGAGCGGCTGCGAAGTTCCTCGGCTGGACCCCAATACGGGCAGCGCTTGTCCAGAGGATTCAGGATGACATCCCCGCGCGACGGGTCATAGAACCGCTTCACGAACTCTCGCGCCGGGTCATAGACGATGGCCGAATCGCCTCGGCTTTGTACCTGCCGGAGTACCTGGAACATCAGGGCGGACTTGCCCGCGCCCGTGTCCCCGATGAACTGCATGTGCTGAGCCTCTGCCCGCGCCGGTATGCGAATCATCTCCTTTATGTCATCAGTTTTGAAGCCGATGCCATCGCCCTTGACCACCTCGTTGAACTCCTGTGGAGTCAACTTTTCAGGGCCTTTTAGCCGCCGACCGTACTTGAGAGCCTTATGTCGCTTCACATCCTTGGTTACGGCAAGCGGCAACAGGATCAGAAAGATTCCAGCCCCAAAGAGCAACGGTATTTTCACGATGGCGGACAGCTCATCCTTATAGATAGCGACTTTGAGATAGTCGCTGAGGCGGGCGTCCACGTAGCTCCGTAGAGGGCCGCGAAAGAGGAGGTCGTTGCCATGCAAGAGCGCACTCGGAGAAAGTGCCAGAGGGATGATTCGGCCTCCCGGCTCCATCGTTTGTCCATGCACTACGTCGTCATTCATGGCGGGGCTTGGCTTGTTGCCTCGCCCGGCCAGAAAGAGCATCCGGTACTCACTGCGGTGCGTCTTGCTGAACGACCCAAAGATGGAAGTACGCACATAGACCGTGATATAAAACCGCTGCAATGGAGTTCCAATCAAGCGAAGGCGTCCATAGAGAAACAGCAGCGTCAGAACGATGGCGGCGAAGATCGCGCCATAGGTATAGATGGGCCGGTGCTGCGGCCAGATGATCGTCTCTTTACGACCCCACGCTGTCTTTGCCATCGTCTTATTTCCTTCCCTCGGCCAAGAGCTTTCCGGCCATCTCGTGTTTCAAAGTGCTGATCTGGTCAAGCAGCTTGTCGAATGCTTCGAGCGAGAGATTCTGTCCTGCGGCCAGCGGTCTCAGGACATTCACGAGGAGAAGACGCACCCCCAAAACCTCGGTCAGCGTAGGATCGTTGACGCCGCTGTCGTTCTCCGTCCGGCCCAATTCAGCCAGGATGAGGTCGCGGATGAACTCGCCGGGCGTTCTCCCAATCTCCCGACAATGCTTTTCGAGCGCCGTAAGCTCCTTTGTGTTGAGCTTTGTTCCGGCTGTCTTGAGGCGGTAGCCAGCGCGCTTGATGGCTTTGTCTGCGAGTTTCGTTTCATCGAGTAGGGGCATCGAAAGTTCCTCAAACGTCAGAGCGCCCTGAAGCGCCTCAAGGCGCTTTGAAGCGCTCTACCCGTCGTAAGTCTTTTGTTTGCTGTGCCAGTACCAGAGCGCCTTATAGCGCCCCAGCACGAACCTGTAAGGGGTGGAGTGTCGAAATACACCCGGTGCGCAGCACCGCTCTGGTACTGCCACGGATGTAGGTGGAGGATCATGCCTTCGATCCCGCCACAACAGCCGGCGTTTGGGATGCTGAAGATGCTGCGGAAACCGGCTTCTTCACAGCCGGTTCCGGTGCCTCATTCGCCGCTGCTCTACGCACGCGCAATGTCGGTGTAACCCGCTGCGCTTCGGGAGTGCGAAGGAACTCCTGAAACTCACGGTCCTTGGCGAAGACATGCTTCAAGGATTCTTCGACAACGTTGTCAGCCGGAGCCTTGATAAAAGCGGCATATTGATCGACCAACACTGCTGTCGAATCGGTAAGCCGAATCGAGGCGCTGACGTGGCGGGTTTGGGTAACTTCTAGCAGTGGCATTGCATTCTCCTTTGGACTTGAAATCAGGCGGACTTTGTGTGGCGAATCATGTGGTGTGCAGTGGCCGCAATCTTCCGCGCACGAGCGGAGCAAAGTGCTGCGGGAAGCTCGGCACGGCGGCGGGACTCAAGCATGGCGACTACTTCGTCAATTGCGATCCCTTCGACGAGCCAGAGGCGAGCCGAAGCGACATCGACGGTGCGCTGCGCGTAGTAAAGAGGATTGGGCTTGTCAAAGCGGCGAGAGGCCAACTCCCGCGTCAGCTTCACGGCATCGTTTCCGTGTGCA
>JAHFTZ010000282.1 GCA_023265355.1 Terriglobus sp. | reverse complement strand
AGATCTCTGACGAAGCTACTTCGAGAGGAGCACATCATGGCGTTCACGAAAATGATTTCCACCCTGTTTCTTCTGGCGACTTTCTCTCTCCCTGCTGTGATCGCAGCCCAGGACACGGCGGAGGAACGGCGTCATCGCCAAGCCCAGCGCTCGCAGGATGCGCACGATAAAGCGCATCACAACACGGCGAAGGTCGTCGGCGGATCTGCGGCGGGCGGAGCGGTCTTAGGAGGCGTTCTCGGCGGTGGCAAAGGCGCGCTCATCGGCGGTGCGGCCGGAGCGGGCGGCGGCGGGATCGCCGACAAGGTGCGCAAGCATAAAGGCGTTGAAAAGCGCGAGAATCGGGATCCCCGCTAAATCAGGCTGGGAGTTCCACCGGAGCGCAACGGGAGACGCGGCCCGTCTGCGCTTCTTCCGCCGTCGCTTTTGCGTTCGCAAGAAACAGCCGCACCTTCTCGGGATCCTTGATTCCCGGTTCGGCTTCGACTCCGCTGGCCACGTCTACACCCCAGGGGCAGAGCGTCTCCACGGCCTCGGCAACGTTGGTAGGCCGTAATCCTCCCGCTACGACGATCGGGATCTGTGCATCGGCAATGGCCTGCGCAGCGCGCTTCCAGTTAAAGGAAACTCCCGTGCCGCCACTGCCCGACTTCGTGGAAGAATCCACCAGGATGGCATCGACCAGACCGTTCTCCGCGATCTGGCGAATCTCCCTTGCGAATCGTTCCGGCTGGCTGGCACTCTCGCTCTCGGTCGCCGCGACATCCCAGTGAACCGTTTGCAGAATACGGACGCGCCCCTCTTCTTTCGGAAGAGCCTTGCGCAGTTCGACCACGAGCGAAGGGAGATACGCGCGATGAAGCTGCACACCGGTCAGCCCCGCCTCGCGCACGGTCGCGAGAATCTCCTCGGCATCCTGCGAGTGAAAGACGCCGATCTTGTCCAGCTCCGCCGGAAGAAGCGGCGTAATGGCACCCACCGCCGCCGCCGTCATCTGCCGCGTACTGGGGGCGAAGACGAACCCCACCGCATCCGCATGCAGAGTGGCAGCCAGGTGAGCATCCGCGAGGTTCGTGTTGGCACAGATCTTGACCCACATGAGGATCTATTTTACGCGCTGTGGCAGAACTAGCTGACCGCTACGACTGGACTCAACAACGCGCGTAACGGTACAGCCGGGTCCGGTTGACGCATCAGGCTCTCACCCACAAGGAACGCGTTGTAGCCCACGGCCTTCAGGCGTTCGATATCCGCTGGCGTGTGAATCCCACTCTCCGCCACGCGTACCGCGTTGCCTGGAAGCCGCGCACACATGCGCTCTGCGACATCCAGCGAGACATCGAATGTCTTCAGATCGCGGCTGTTCACGCCAAACGCCTCGCAGTCCAGATCGAGCACGCGATGCAACTCATCCTCGTTGTGGACCTCACATAAAACATCCAGGTGCATCGACCGCGCCGCGTTCCGCAATGTCCGCAACTCACCATCGGTCAGCGCCGCGGCGATCAAAAGAATCGCGTCCGCATGGTTCGCGCGCGCTTCCAGAATCTGGAACGTGTCCACCATAAAGTCCTTGCGTAAACAAGGGATATTGCATGCCGCCGAAGCCGCACGCAAATTATCGAGCGATCCAAGGAAGAACTTTTCGTCCGTAAGAACCGACAGACAGGCAGCGCCCGCAGCCGCGAGCGTTGTGGCCAGGGGAGCAGCGTCAAACTCCGGGCGAATCATTCCCTTGGAAGGCGAAGCCTTCTTCAACTCCGCAATGACCGCGACCCCATCGGTGGAGGCACGCAGAAGAGCCGAGGCAAAGCCGCGCGGCGTATGTTTTGCAGCAGCACGCTCCAGTTCAGCGAGATTGGCTGCTTGCTTCCGTTCCGCTACGACCAGACGTGTGTGGTCAAGAATTTGGTCGAGATGGCTGGACATATCCCTTCCAGTCTAAGACTTCTTCCGAAAAGACGAAACGCGCAGGCCGAGACGGCGCTGCGCGTTGAAAATGTCTTTGGTGCCGAAAAGAGGACTCGAACCTCCACACCCTTGCGAGTACGTGGACCTGAACCACGCGCGTCTGCCAATTCCGCCATTTCGGCACTGGATGCCGGGACATGGCAAAACCAAACTCCCGCCAGCAGAGATTCCAGTCTTTCAAAGCAGGGGCCTGCTGTCAATGCGGCCTACCCATGGCCATGCCGCTTCCCGTATGCTGCGATGCAGTGTCAACTTCTATGCGGCAAAGACCGTCTATGAAAACGATCCGTACTGGAGAACCTATTTCTGCCATGGTTGAAAAAAACAAATTGAAGGACGCTCAGACAAGCGAGACGATCCCGGAAGATCTTGCCCTTGAGATCCGCAAACTCGCGCATGACCTCAGCAACTCGCTGGAGATCATCGTGCAGACAAGCTATCTCCTCAGCACGACCGAACTGAAGCCGCCCGCCGACGACTGGATGCGCATGCTCGACAACGGCGTGCAAAAATCGCTGGAGATCAACCTGCGTCTCCGCGACTACATCAAAAACCACACCACCCGCTGACAAGTCAGGAAGATAAAAGCAGATCCCTCCGCCTTCGCTGCGGATGACAAAGTAAGAAACTCATTAGGGTAAAAGCCCCACAAATCGGGTGTCCCATACAGACGCAGCTTCATCGCGCATGGGGGTATTCGCGCAGAGCGCGAACCGCTTCTAGATCCTTTTGTCATCCCGTGGCGCAGCGAAGGGATCTGCTTTAAAGCTCGCCAAAACACAAAAAAGGCAGCCCCTCAGGCCGCCCTCTCCCGTTTCCTGTCGACGGAACTACCGTTTCTTCGCAGCCTTCTTCACAGCCTTCTTAGCCACAACCTTCTTCGCAGGGGGCTTTGCCTTCTTGGCAACCACAGCCTTCTTGGCAGCAGTTTTCTTCGCGACAGCCTTCTTAGCTACTGCTTTCTTGGCAACAGCCTTCTTCGCCACTGTCTTCGTCGACTTCTTCACCGTAGCCGAGCGCTTCGCGGCGGACTTGCCCGTCGTCTTCCCAGGCGCGGCCTTCTTCACCGCGACCCCGCTCATCTCACTCTCGCGCGCCACGAAGAGATCCTCCAACTGCTCCAGAAGCACACGTGTGTGCATCGGCTTCACCAGCATCTGGTCCGCTCCCATGTCCTGCCAGGAGATATCGTCTACAGGAAACGCCGTGAGCAGGGCGACCGCAGGCTTGTACGTTGCCTTGCGTGCTTCGGCGATCACGTCTTCGCCCGCGCGCTCATCTTCCATCCGCATATCGGTGATCACCATCTCGTACTCGCGGTGGCGGATACGCGCCTTGCCCTCGCGGGCAGAGGTAGCCGTATCCACATCGAATCCACTGATCTCCAACACAGCTTTGAGCGTGAGCAAAACGGCAACTTCATCATCGACCAGTAGAATGCGGCGTTTCATATCTTGGGGTTCCTCTTCATTCGATCTGCGTTCGATCGTTCTGCGCGACCTGGTTTGCAACACTACGCTCTACAGCATAGAAGGTTTATGCCCATTCTGGGGCTCTTAGACGACCATGTCCTGCAACAAACCCTTTGCTTTTCACGCAAATGATATACTTTGCCTTGCAGACGACCCTGTGAAACGCGCGCAGCATCCAACTGATCGCGCATGATTTCACCAGAGAGTTGCATCTGCGGAGGCAATTATTCCACCGTTTACTGACAAGCGAGCCATCAAAAGCTTCATCCGTACCAACGAAAAGATCCGCGCGAGAGAGATTCGCGTCATCGACGAAAACGGCGAACAGATGGGCATCATGGCCCCGTTCGACGCTCTGAAGGTCGCCCGCGAACGTGGGCTGGACCTCGTCGAGATCTCCCCCAATGCCGTCCCCCCCGTCTGTCGCATCCAGGACTACGGCAAGTATCTCTACGAAAAAGATAAGAGCGACCGCGCTGCACGCAAGAAGCAGAAGGTCATCGTCATCAAGGAAGTCAAATTCTCGGTTACCGTGGACGAGCATGACTACCAGACGAAGAAGAACATGGCTGTCCGCTTCCTGGGCGATGGCGACAAGGTGAAGGCCTCCCTGCGCTTCCGCGGCCGCCAGATGGCGCATCGCGACCTGGGCTACAAGATCATCAACCGCCTCATCATGGAC
>JAHFTZ010000010.1:1440-14838 GCA_023265355.1 Terriglobus sp. | reverse complement strand
GCAGAGTGCCCAGAAGGCAAACATCGCGAAGTATCCGTAGCGGCCGATCACGGGTAGGAAGACGCCCGCAATCAGCGTGGATGCGCCCTGGTTCAGCAGCAGGGCGATTCCCATGCCCGCGGAGCGGATGCGTGTCGGCATCAGTTCAGAGAGCGTCAGCCAAACGACAACGCCCGGGCCGACCGAGTAGAACGCGATGAAGAACGCAACGCAGGTTGTGATCCACCAACCCATTTTTTCGGTCGGGAGAACTCCAAAGGAAGCGCGCTCGATGATGAGTTGCGAGCCCGGTTTCTCCGGCACGATCTTAAGAACCGGATCTGGATCCGTGGTGAGTGCCGTCGCAATATGGTCACCGTCTCCGTAGGTATAGAGCACGGTAAGCGATGCGGCTTTTCCGTCTGTAGAAGGCATGGCAGACATCGGCAGCGTGAGATGGTCGCCTGTTCTGGCGGCTTCTACCTGCTGCATGACGTCGGTTCGGTTGGCTTCAAATCCGTGGAAGAGAAACGCGGCGACGGTAAGCGAAAGCACGATACCGCCCGTACCCAGGGTGAGCAGAAACTTGCGGCCACGACGGTCGATCAGGGCGATAGCGACGATCGTCATGAGGCAGTTCAGAACTTTGACCGCAAGATCGCCTTCCGTGGCGTGCTGCGCGGTCATGCCTGCCTGCTTCAAAATCACCACGAGGTAAGCAAGAACCGAGTTGATTCCCGTAGCCTGGTTAAGGCCCAGAATCATGCAGGCAAGAACAAAAGGGATGACGTACTTCCTCTGCAACAGCGTGCCCACTGCGCCCACTGCGGCGTCCGCTGCTTTATTCTCCGCGCTCAATTCTTCCATCTCACGCATCTGCCGCTGCGCCGCGTCTTCGAAGTTGGCACGGCGTAGCGAGGTCATGGCCTCGTCGCGACATCCCTTGCGAAAGAGCCAGCGCGGCGTTTCGCTCAGGAAAAACGTGCCCAGGAAGAACGCGATGCCCGGATAGATCACGGACAAAAACATACCGCGCCAAGCATGGTCCTGCGCGGCGTGGATGAGGACGGCGTTGCCATTGGCCGCGGCAATAGCTGCTTCCGCAGTGCGCGTGTAGTAGAGGCCGGTGACCGCCGCGACGACGATGCCGACCGTCAGCATGAACTGGAAGATGGCCGAGCCTTTGCCTCGCTCATCCGCGCTCAAGCACTCCGCAAGATAAAGAGGTACGACCACGGCGATCACGCCGCCGCTGATGCCCTGCAGAAGCCGCCCCATCAGAAGAGGTACAAAGCCCTGCGAGATGACGATGATGCCTACGCTCGCGACGAAGAGCAGGCCGCTGACGATCATCATCTTCTTGCGTCCAACCCAGTCCGCCAGAAACCCTGCAATGAGCGAAGAGACCATGCTGCCGCCGAGCACAGCCGCTACGATCGTCGAGGTTTGTCCGACAGAGAGGTTCACCGTCTTTCCCAGATAGAGAAGCGCCGCCGCAATAATGCCCACATCGATGCCGTACAGAAGTCCGCCCAGGCCAGCAACCGCGATGAGATAGCGGTTGTACAAAACAGGATTCAATTTATTCGGCAATCTAGGAGGCCTCGGGCTTGGATTCTACTTAGAGCAGTGTGGACAACGTAACTTAACGCAGGTGCGGCATAAGCTTGAGAGCGTTCTCTCGATAGATCTTACGCAGGACATCGTCCGGCAGGAAGATCCCATAGATATTCCATCTTCCCTGCCGTGATGCGTGCGATGGGTACTCAAAATACTCATCCGCCGTTTCAAGAAAACGGAAGTAGAGTCGATACATCTCAGTATCTGGCAGAAGATCGGTTCCAAAGAGGATCCGATCACAATATTTCAGGAAAAAGGCGCGGGCGCTATAAGGCTGTCGACCCAGTTCTGGCGTTCGCGCGCTGATATCGATCTGCAGATTGGGAAGCCGGTCGAGTTGCTGCGCGAGGTATTCGAGATCTTCCCCGCTCTCCGCGCAGTGTGCGCCGACAAAGGTCGTCGCAGGATGGCGCGCGATAACCCGGTTCCTCTGCTCCAACAACTCCCGTTTTGAAACGGGCGAAGTGGAGAATCCCCAATCGGGATGCGCTGCCAGTTCCTCGTATCGTTCGTTGTAGGCATCGATGGGCTCAAAGAAAGCGCTGGGATCGGCGGTGTGGAACATGACGGGAAGACCGAGATCTCCAGACGCTTCGAAGATCGGGGCGAAGCGATCATCGTCAATCCGAATGAGCCTGTTTTCAGTGTCACGGAGAGTCAGGCCGAAGTCCTTCCAGAACTTGATGCCGCATGCGCCGTGATCGATCATGCGGTGCAGGCGGTCGAGGGTGACCTTCACAAAATCCGAGCCTTCCACTCCGCTCCAGTCCATCCAACCAATGCTGGAGAAGCGGTCCGGTGCCGCATTGCGAAAGCGATCCATGATATCGAGCGCCTTCTGGCCGACCTGCATGGTGATATTGACCACGTGCTCCACGCCGCACTGGTCCATGATGGACAGAACTTCCCTGGGGTCGGTGGAGTCGAGATGATTGTGATAATCGATGACCGGAAATTTGCCGCGCTCGATGGCGTGTACTGTCGTCTGCAGAGAAGAGCGGGGATGGAAGTCGCTGAGCCTGAGGTCTACTTCAGCCGTTGCGCCGACCATGTCTACAAATTTGTCTTTGTCCGTCGTGTCCATCGATGCCACCTCCGGGCCATGCTATAAGCTTTGTATCGTTTTCTTTCGCTTTTGTTTGTTTAGGCGATAATTGTAACCCACGCCGGGAAAGAGTTTTGGGCCGTCTGACTGTTTACGGGACCCGACGGAAAGGGCAATTCCATGTTCAATCTACTGCAGAGTCTGCTCGCGAATCGAAAGAAACCAAACAGCGCGCGAGGCATCTACTCCGTGTGTTCCGCGCACCCGTGGGTGATCCGCGCTGCCATTCAACAGGCTCTGCCGGACGAAAGTCCATTGCTCGTTGAAGCGACGTCGAACCAGGTCAACCAGCACGGGGGATACACAGGTATGCGTCCCGCGGACTTTCGCCGGATGGTGGTTGCGATTGCTGAAGAGGAAGGGCTCTCTGTGGATCGAATCATCTTTGGTGGAGATCACCTCGGCCCCAATGCTTGGCAGAAGCGTACAGCGGAAGAGGCCATGGCGCTCTCCAAAGAGATGATGGCCGAGTATGCCGCTGCTGGTTTCACAAAGCTGCATCTTGACGCCAGCATGGCATGCGCAGGAGAGACGGCACCCCTCGCCGATGAAGTGGTTGCGGAACGTGCCGTTCAGCTATGCCAGGCAGCGGAGGCGGCCGTATCGGGGGAAAAGCCCGTTTACGTCATCGGGACAGAGGTGCCGATTCCGGGCGGCGCAACAGAGGCTCTTACGGAGCTTGCAGTAACGACGCGGATGGCGGCCGAGACGACGCTTCGGATTCACCGCGAGATCTTTGCACTTCGGGGTTTGGAGGAGGCCTGGCCCCGCGTGGTGGGTCTGGTCGTGCAGCCAGGGGTCGAGTTCAATCACGACAGCGTTGTGGATTATGTGCCGTCCAAGGCGGACGAATTGAAGTCCCTTCTTGATTCAGAAGACGGCCTTGTCTTCGAAGCGCACTCCACGGATTATCAGAAGCCCGCAGCCTATCGCGATCTTGTGGCTGATGGATTTGCCATTCTGAAGGTAGGACCCGCGCTGACGTTTGCCATGCGCGAAGCTCTCTTTGCTCTGGCAGCCATCGAAGACGAACTTGTCGCGCCGGAGCATCGCTCTTCGTTACGCTCCGTGGTAGAGGAAGCGATGCTCTCCGATCCGAAAGATTGGGTAAGCCATTATCACGGCAACCCGGAAGAGCAGCGGCTCCTGCGCCGGTACAGCTATAGCGACCGCATGCGTTATTACTGGGGACATGCTGCAGTGCAGAAGGCGACCGACCTGTTGATATCGAATCTGAGTTCTCTCTCGATACCAGAGACACTTTTGAGTGCGCAGATGCCAGAACACTACAAGGCAGTCCGCGCGGGGAAGCTTTCGAAGAAGCCGGTCGATCTTGTCCTCTACAGCATCCGGGAAGCGCTCAAACCTTATGCTGCAGCCTGTTTCCCACCTTCCAACAAAGAGAGTAATTTTTGATAAGGTCAACCGACACTTACTTCCGGATGAAGTTATTTTTCATATCTTTATATTTCGTTATGGATGCTATGATAAATCAATAGATACAAGTTGCAGAGAGCTCCAAATCAAGGGAATAGGGCCGCTTCGCTGCGTTGAATCTTGAAGGATCAGGTGCAAGATGCGTAAGGACGTAAAAACAATTTCAGAGATTTATGCTCAGCCTAAGGTCTGGCAAGACTGCCTGGACATGTTGGAGAACTTCGACCTCACGTCGCTGATCCAGAGCAAGGATCCTCGCCAGACCGAATGGGTCTTCGTAGGTTGCGGCACCAGCTACTATCTTGCGCAGGCCGCAGCGGCCAGCTTCACCACGCTGCTCGGCGTCAAGACGCGGGCCGTACCTGCCTCTGAAATTCTGCTCTTCCCCTCTCTTGTGTTTCCGAACGATACTGCCGACTATTTCCCCGTCCTCATCTCGCGTTCAGGGCATACCTCGGAAGTGCTGCACGTGGCTGAGTATCTTCAGAGCCGCTCTACGGAGTTCCTTGCCGTTACGTGCGATGGCCGCGAGCTCGAACTTCTCAGCCCCCGTACACTCAAGCTGCCCGTGCTGGAAGAAAGCACCGTGATGACCTCTTCGTTTACGTCGATGCTCATGGCACTTCAGTATCTGGCTGCATCTATCGCAGGCGACGATGCGTTCCTCTTTGCCCTGCGCACGCTTCCGAAGCATACAGAGCGTCTGCTGAAGGAATATGGACCGCAGGTGGAGCAGTTCGCCAAATCGGACTTTGAGGATTTTGCTTTCCTCGGCCAGGGAGCTCTTTATGCGATCGCATCCGAGACTGCGCTGAAGGTGATGGAGTCCTCTTCGAGCTATGCGCAGTTCTTCCATACGCTTGAGTTTCGCCACGGCCCGAAGTCCATCGTGGACGGTCGAGCCATGGTTGGCGGCCTCATCTCCGAGTCGGGCTACGAGAGCGAGATCTCCGTTCTGGTGGAGATGAAGGAACTTGGCGGAACGATCTTCGCCGTGGCGAACTCTGCTTCGGATACGCTGCGCAAGACGGCAGATCTGCTCATCGAACTCAGCCTGCCGGTACCAGAACTCGCGCGCATCATCGTCTATGTTGTATGGGGACAGCTGCTCGGCAGCTATCGCGGTTTGGAGAAGGGTCTCGATCCGGACAACCCAAGAAATCTGAACCGCGTCGTCACCATTTGAAGGCCTGTCGATGAGCATGTTCGATGTAACGATTGCGGGAGAGATTAATCTCGATCTGATTCTCTATGGCCTTGCGGAACAGATGCCTGTGGATCGGGAGCTGCTCGCGAACGACTTCAGATTGACACTTGGAAGCTCGTCCGCAATTCTTGCGCACAATCTGTCCGTTCTCGGCATCAGAGTCGGATTCGTCACGCGCGTCGGAAGCGATCCGCTGGGAGAGATCGCGCTCGAACGGTTACGTGCGGCTGGCGTGGATGTATCGCGTACGACCTTCGCCGCAGGCTCGCAGACCGGGGTGACGCTCCTGCTGCATCATGGTGCAACCCGGCATATCCTCACGTATCTCGGCACCATGGCTGAGATGACAGTGGATGATATCGATCTCGACTTCCTTGCAGACAGCCGTCACTTCCACGTCTCTTCCCTCTTCCTGCAGAAGGGCTTGCAGCCCGGCCTGCCTGCACTCTGTCGCGAGCTCTCGCGTAAGGGTCTGACCATCTCGCTCGACACGAACGACGATCCAGAGGACGAATGGGGCGTTCCTCTGGACGAGATGTTGGACTGCGTCGATGTGCTTCTTCCCAACGAAGACGAAGCCAGACGTATGGCCCGAACCGACGATCTCGACGAGGCCATCGCCCGTCTGGCGAAGCGCGTCGGCGTAGTAGCGGTGAAGTGCGGTCAGCGGGGTTCGATCGTGCAGACCGGTGAGCAGCGCTGGGCCGTTCCGCCGCCGCGCGTTGTGCCCGTCGATACCATCGGTGCCGGGGACAGCTTCAACGCTGGCTTTCTCAAAGGGTATCTGGCGAAGAAGCCTCTGCCGGAATGTGCCGCAATGGGGAATCTCACGGCTGCGTTTTCTACGCTTCGGCCGGGCGGAACGGAAGCCTATCGCGATGCAGAACTCTTGCAGAGCTTCTTCGCTGCACACAGCGAGACGCCCGTTCTGGGCTAAGCTCAGACTAGACCAAAATCAATTCAATGCCGCCATTGCGCAGCGTCTGCGCATCTTCAGCGGAGATGCGGGAATCCGTAATGACCGTGTGAATCGAGGACGGCGGAACGATCAGAGCAAAGCTGCGGTGCGTAAACTTTGTGGAGTCGCAAACCGCGACAATCTTTCGTGCCGCCTTCACCATGGCGCGATTCACGCGCGATTCCAGCACATTCGGTGTCGTCACACCGATGCGCGGATCGAAGCCGTCCACACCCAGAAATAAGATGTCGGCGTTGATCTCCCGGAGCACATCTTCTGCCTGAGGACCCACGAGAGAGAATGAATTTTTCCTTAACATGCCGCCGGTCAGGATCACATCGAAGTTCGTGCCAGTAAGTTCGGCTGCGATATTAACAGCGTTCGTGACCACCGTCAGCTTGGAAAATCCTCTCAGCGCGCGAGCGATGGCTGTGGTGGTAGTACCGGAGTCCAGAAGAACGCACTGCCCCTCTTCCACCAGCTTCACCGCAGCAGAAGCGATTTTCTGCTTTTGTTGAAGCTGATGCTGCTCTTTTTCTTTCAGTGAAGGATCGAGCAAAGATCCCACCTGCGGCGCCAGCGCTCCACCGTGCGTGCGCTGTACCAGACCTCTGGCCTCCAGATGATCCAGATCCTTTCGGATCGTAATGCGCGAGATATTCAGTTCGTCGGCGATCTCTGAGACCAATACACGCCCTTCCCGTTGGATCGTGGCAAGAACATGTTGCCGCCTTTCCTCGATGAGCATGGGATTGGCGGCGCTTTGCACCTTCGTATTGATTTTCTTCATACGGTTGACTTCATCATACTGTGGCACGGGGAGATCACTCTTCCCGCATAAGCTCGGATGGATCGACGGCAAGCGCTCTCCGAGCTGGAACGGCGGAGGCGACGAGCCCAAGCAGAGCCATGGTGAATACGACTCCACCCACGACCGCAGGGTTTTTGGGATTCGCCTGATACACGATCTGCCCCAGGAGACGGCTCGCGGAAATTCCTGCAAGCAGACCCAGCACCGATCCCACGCCGAGCAGGACCATGGGACGCCCCACCGCGGCGTTTATCACCTGCGCCTTGCGCGCGCCCAAGGCCATACGAATGCCAAACTCTTTCTTTCGACGGCTCACGTTGTACGCCGCCATGCCGAAGATGCCCGTTACCGCCAGCATCGCAGCCAGAAGTCCCATGACACCGAGTGCGACGGTGGCCGCACGCGCCGGAAGCAACTCGCCTGCAAGCTGATCCGACCAGCTCAATACCTTGATGGGCGCATTGGGCGCGATGTTGCTCAGCCTCTGTTGCAACGCTGCCGTCATCTCTTTCGGCGTACGCTCTGAACGCACCACAAAGATCATCTCTCCGCCGTCGCTCTGCGACTGCGGTAGATAGACAACCGGCTGCGGAGATTCGGTCAAGTCGTGATACTTGCCGTCCTCCGCCACGCCTACGACCTCTGTCAGTTGGCCCCTCAGAAGGAAGCGTTGTCCGATGGCTGGTGTTCTGTCCCACATCTTCCGAGCGAAGGTCTCATTCACAATAGCCACATGGGGCGTATCCGTCGTGTCGTGCCACGAAGCATCCCGTCCACGGAGCAGGCGTGTGCCAGCAGTGTCGAG
The DNA here is from genome assembly GCA_023265355.1 of Terriglobus sp. Classification (GTDB taxonomy): domain Bacteria; phylum Acidobacteriota; class Terriglobia; order Terriglobales; family Acidobacteriaceae; genus Terriglobus. Next base: position 6,916 of record JAHFTZ010000010.1, on the reverse strand, counting down.
GTATCCGGGCGACATCGAAAACACGTACGGTGCCAGTGCGGAGTTCTTCAGTTTGAACTCTGTTGTACCCGGCCGAAAGATCGGGACACCATGCAGACCGCCCGTCATGGGCGTCTGGTTGATCATGCCGACGGCTGTGACACCCGGGATGTTTCGCGCGGCCTCAAGGACCGCCTTCTCTTTTTCAAGCGTAGCGTCGTGGATTGACGCGTTCTCAGGCACCGTGCTGTCTGCCTGCTCCGTAGAGCTGAGATCCATATAGGCGAGCATTGCGCCCTCTGGGTGTATCCCCAGCGGGGTATGCAGGGCCTGGATCATGCCGCGTATCGCGACCAGGGAAGCCGTCACCAGCAGTGTGCAGATTGCAATCTGTACCCCCAGCAAAAGGTCTCGCAAGGTAAACCGATGGAGATTCTTCGACTCTGCCTGTCCACCCTTCATTGCCTGCATCGGACTGCTCTGCCACGCCTGCCGCGCTGGCGCCAGGCCAAAGAGCAGTGCGCTTACAAGCGTCAACGCGAGGCCTACAAAATAAACACGCAGATCGAGACTGACGGTCATACTGCCATCGAAAGCAGAAGAGCGATTCAACACGCCCAGCAACAGGTACGCGCTCGCGAGTCCCGCCGCTCCGCCTAACAGCGAGACTACGAGTGCCTCGGTGAGGAGTTGCCGCACCAGCCGCCGCCGACTCGATCCAAGGGCCACACGAAGCGCGAGTTCGCGGCTGCGATCCGCTGCACGCGCCGCAAAGAGCGTGGCAAGATTGGCGCACGCTGCCGCCAATACCAGAAGCGCAAGCAAGCTGACGCTGTACAGAAATCCGCGAATCACATCGCCTTCATCTCCGATGAGGCCCGGATGGATCAGACGCAGCGGCTCTCCGTCGTCGGTCTCTGGATACTCCTTCGCCAGCTCGGCCGTGATCGCATTCAGATTTTCCGTCGCCTGCTGCGGAGTCACGCCGGGCTTCAGTCGGCCAAGGACCGTTACGTTGATGTAGGTCCGGCTATGCAGGTAATCATAGTTTTCCAGTTGCTGCTCGTTCATCATGGGAATCCAGTAGTCAGGCCAACGGAACTTCTCCGTGCCGTGGAACTGAGCGGATGCAACGCCAATCACCGTAAACGGATGCTTGTCGAGTTCTACGGTTGTTCCGACCACGCCTGAATCCGCATGAAACGTGCTTCGCCACAGAGCATTGCTCAAAACGACAAAGGGTGCCGAGTTCGGACCATGCTCATCCGCCTCATGGAAGAACCTACCCACCTCCGGCTGCACTCCCAGCACATCGAAATAATTGCCGGTCACTTCATAGCCGGAGACCTTCCGCACGGAGTTACGCCAGAGTAATTTGGCACCGGAGTAGCCATACATCCCGGCCATTCCGCTGAAGGTAGTGTTGCGCCGCTGAAGATCCTCGAAGGTGGGGTACGAAGTGGTCAGTAACCTTCCAACCATCCACTGCTTATGGCGTACCTGATACAGGCTTTGCGGGTCTCTTACCTCCAGCGGATGCAGTAGAACTTCATTCAGCACGCCGAAGACTACGACGTTTGCGCCGATCCCCAGCATCAGCGTGGCTAAAGCGACGATCGTAAACGTAGGAGACGTCCGAAGTACGCGAAGTGCATAACGAACGTCCAGCAGAAGACTCTCCATAAGCGGCAATGCTTCTTCCGCGCGATAATCTTCTCGAATCGCCTCCATGGCACCGAACTTCAGGCGGGCTTGTCGATAGGCTTCCTCGGGAGTCATGCCAGAGCGCAGGTAGTCTTCTGTCTGGCTGGCCAGATGAGACTTCATCTCTTCTCTCAGGCGCTCATCGTCGCGTCGTCTTGTTACGAAGTTAAGAAGGCGTGCGAAGAACCGATGCAGAGATCTCATCCCAAGTCCTCCGCCTTCGCTTCCAGGAAGCGCGCGATGATGGCTGCCGTCTGCTCCCAATCGCGCTTTTCAGCCTCCAATAGCTTTCTTCCCACACGAGTCAAGCTGTAGAAGCGTGCGCGGCGATTGCTCTCCGAAGGGCCCCACTCCGAAGCGATCGCACCCTCCTGCTCCAGCCTGAGCATAAGGGGATAGAGCGTCCCCTGGTTGACGGAGAGCAGGTCTCCGCTGATCTGCTCGATGCGCCGAGCGATGCCATACCCGTGCAGCGGTCCCAGTACATCGAGGGTCTTCAGAACCATCAGGGCCAATGTTCCCTGCTGAACATCCTTCTTCTGTCGCATGTGATCCCGTCCCGTGCGCGCTTCTTTTGTTTGCCAACAGGAGAATGTCACAGCTCTACTGGGAAAGCAACAGGTAAATGTGCTGGGAAAGCAACAGGTAAATGGGCGTAAGGAAACAGCAGATTCCTCTGTTGCGCTACGGAATGACAAATAATCGATGGGGAACGGATCGAAAAGGCTTTAGCGCTGGCCCCATTTGAGCTTCGAGCGCAGGACGCTGAAGAGGCCATGTTCGCCAAGACGGATCATTCGCACGCTGTACTGTGAGCGTCGACACCGAAGTGCGTCGTTGAGTTGGAGTTCCACTGCTTCCTGCCCATCGACGGTGAGGAAGGTCTGGTCGGCGATACCTTCCACGGCGACGTAAATTTCCGCGTCTCCGGGAACGACGATGGGGCGGATCGTGAGCAGGTGGGGACAGATCGGTGTGACGATCAGGGCATTCACACTCGCCATCACGATTGGACCGGCAGCGGCGAGGTTGTACGCCGTGGATCCGGTAGGCGTGGAGACGATGATTCCGTCGGCGCGGAACTGGGCTACGAGCTGCTCGTCGAGCCGAACGGTGTAGTCGCCCATGCGGGCAATCGCGCCCTTGGACATGACCACGTCATTGAGAGCGTCCCACTGCTGAAAGATTTTGCCGCCGCGCCAGAGTTCGGCGTGCATCATGGCGCGTTCGTCGATGCTGCACTGCCCGTTGATCCATCCATTGAGCGTAATGTACAGCTCAGAGAGAGGGACTTCCGTAAGAAATCCAAGCGAGCCAAGGTTAACGCTAAGAATAGGAACGTCGTAGCGGGCGAAAGCGCGCGCGGCGCTGAGAAGCGTTCCATCTCCACCGAGAACAATGACCAGCTCCGGATTTTGCGCGGGCATGGTGGCACGGTCGCAGCAGTTGTGCATACCGAGGTACGCGCCACTCGTGGGATCCAGGATGGCTTCGTAGTTACGTTCGCGGAGCCACAGAAGGAGCTCCGCCAGGAGCGTGGCAAGTTCAGGTTTCTGCGGTTTCGAGATGATGGCGACTTTAGGCATTCAAGTCCAGTGTAACTTCTTCGACTGCTGTATCGAAGCGAACATAGAGAAGGAACTCGTGATTGCCTTCCATACCGGTAATAGGCGATGCGATCACATCAGTATGCTTTGCGCCGAGCTCCAAGACGGTCGCACGGACGCGTTCAATGGCGATCTGATGGGCGGCGGGGTCGCGGACGATCCCGCCTTTCCCGACGTGCTCACGACCTGCTTCAAACTGAGGCTTTACAAGGATGACTCCGCTTCCCTGCCATGGCTGGTCCGGCTCACTGAGAGCAGCGAGGACAGGTGGGAGAATCAGCGAGGCTCCGATGAAAGAGACATCCATCGCAAAAAAAACAGGAGGAGACACCGCTTCGCGCAGAAGAGAGGACGGTTCCAGCTTGCGGGCGTTGGTGCGCTCCATCAGACGCACGCGCGGATCGGCGCGGAGCTTATGTGCGATCTGGCCGTACCCTGTGTCCACGGCAAGAACAGTGGCAGCGCCCTGCTGCAAGAGGCAATCCGTAAATCCCCCTGTGGAGGCCCCGATGTCCACCGCAGAGATTCCGGTAACTTCGATCTTCCAATATTCCAGCGCGCGTTCCAGCTTGAGGCCGCCCCGGCTGACGTAGCGCAGGTCGTCACCCAGAAGGCGGATCGTGGACTCCTCGGCGACAGACGTGCCGGGCTTCTGGATCTTCTGTTCATTGACGAGGACACGGCCTGCGAGAATAAGCGCCTGTGCACGTTCGCGGGACGGCACCAGGGCGCGATCCACCATAAGCTTGTCGAGTCTGAGGTTAACTGGCATGAGGCTGAAGCGCTGGAACATCTCCTTGTGCTCCCTTGAGGGTACACTGCGCTTACCCCATTATCGAATGGGCAGAATGTTGCGCAACGAGGCATCTTATGCCTGCTTTCAGCCCTCCAATGCACTGCTAAGAATACCTTCTGTAAGGAAAAAGATGATGGCTGTATCATCCGAGGACGACTTCGATGCGTTCTATTTATAGGGACAACGACATGCCACCACCCAAACCTCCGATGGGAGAAGATCTCCTTCTCCTGTCGCAGGTGCAGCGCGGCGACGAACGCGCGATGGCGGCCTTGTACGATCGATATTCGAAGATAGTTTATTCCGTTGCTCTGCGCGTACTGCGCGATCCGGCAGCAGCCGAGGATGTCTTACAGGAAGTTTTCATGCAGATCTGGCGCAATCCCGACAGTTTCGCAAGCGACCGTGGAAGCATGGGCGGCTGGCTGGCTGTCGTGGCGCGCAACCGGGCGATTGACTTGCTCCGCAGGCGGAAGCCGCAGGATTCGGTAGACGATGTCATTCTTTCTTCCAAGTTCGATCTGGCGGAGGACTCGCAGCGGAACCTGATGATGGAAAAGGTACGTGCGCTGATCGGCACGCTCCCGGTAGACCAGCGCAATACGCTGGAGATGGCCTTCTTCGATGGTCTGACACACTCCGAGATTGCGGAGACAACCGGGGATCCCCTCGGTACTGTGAAGACGCGAATACGTGCAGCACTGATTGTGCTGAGAAAGGCTATGCAGTGATGGGAAACCGCAGAGAATTTACCTCCGATGACCTGGCGCTGTATGCCATGCAGCTTCTGGAACCGGAAGAAATGCGCGCTGTAGAGGCTTTCCTGGTGACGTCAGCCGAGGCACGCGAAGAACTTGCACGCACCAGCGGCGACCTTGCCGCCTTTGCTCTGAGCGCCGAAGCACATGAGCCCCCAGCCACCGCACGCCAGAGATTACTGAAACAGGTCGCCCGCGAGAAGAAGGCGGTTCCGTTTGCAGCCTTCGACACCAACGTGGAACGTCAGACGGCAGCGCCGGCACAGATCTTCCGTTCTCACGAAAGCGACTCTGTTAAAACCGTGCAGGATGGCTCCGCCCCAGAGGACAGATTCGATGAACCTGGACGCGGTTTGTTTAGTCTGGTCTTTCCGTGGGTGGGTTGGGCAACGGCGGCGGCCGTGGCTGTCTTTAGCTTGTCCCTCTACAAGGAACGTGACGGTTTACGGGAGAAGGTAGGAACCCAGGCTGCGGCGCTTTCCGCGGCAAGCGAGAGTGCGGAGCGTGCACAATTGGTGCTCGATACGATGGTTAGCCCCTCTACCCAGCGCTTTACCCTGACGAAGACGAATATTAAGCCGCCTTCGACGGGACGGGTTCTTTATCTCGCCACACGTGGGTCGCTGGTTTTT
>JAHFTZ010000010.1:0-1405 GCA_023265355.1 Terriglobus sp. | reverse complement strand
CGAAGGCAGCCAACCTGTTCCGGCTGGAACCTTTAAACCAGACCAGCGCGGTTACGCCAGTGTGATCCTTTCCGATCTTCCTAAGGGAATTGTTGCCAGCAAATTTGGTGTCACCATCGAGGATGAAGGCGGAGCGCAGACGCCGACGATTCCGATTGTGATGATCGGGCAATAGTCGATCTAAACGAAAGGGCGGGCCTCGATGAGGCCCGCCCTTTCGTTGCGCACATCGAGCTTGAGTCGCGCGCTTACTGTGCCGTCACGCGAACCGAAACGCCCGCTCCCTGAAGCGGGATCGTCGTTGCGATCGTATCTGTGTTCGTGTTGATGATCGTAAGATTCTGGTTGTCCGAGGCAGTGACATAGACCTTGCCGGTGGGCGTTCCACTGGTGGATACAATCCAGTTCGGGGTTCCACCTACGGTGATCGTCTTTGTGACTGTCAGGCTGGAAAGATCGACGACGGTCACCGTGCCATTCTTATTGGCGACATAGGCCTTATTTTGATCCTGCAGAATCGTCACCATGACAGGGCTCACACCCACAGGAACCGTTCCAAGGATTTTGCCAAAGCCCACGGCATCGATAGGATTCGCCGTATCGCAGTTGACGTCGCCGATAGCGGTAATGGCCGAGCAGAGTGGAATGCTCACAATACTGAGCGAGCCTGCCGCCGTTCCGTCGCCAGCGTTAAGCACAACCATCTCATTGATATTGGAGGCAACATCTGCCCAGAGCGGATTGGCTCCGACCGGGATGGTTGCTGTCGGCAGCGCGGAGGTAATATCGAGCGCGTTGGTCTGCGTATTGATAACCGAAACGGTTCCATCGCCCTTGTTGAGAACAAAGGCTCTGCGACCATCAGAGTTCATGATTCCGTATACGGGATTGCGACCCACGGGAATCGTGTTTGAGATCGTGTTGGTGCTGGATTCGATGGCAGTGGCCGTGCCCGCATCCACACCTGGTGCAGCTCCCTGCGCCAGGGCGTAGAGACGCGTCGCACCAGAGAGGGCAACGATGTAAGTCGGGTTCTGCCCCGTAGGCAACTGCTGCCGAAAGGCGGGCGGCTGCCCCGTGGTGGAGGAAGAGACCGTCGAACTGCCTGGCTGAGCCGCATAGAAGAAAGTGCTGGTAGCCACGGAAGCGATGGGGTTGGAACCCGCAATCAGAGACGTCTGCCGAATCGCATTCGTCATAAGGGTGGCCGAGACAGAGAACGCATCGAGCGTGTCGTTGCACTTCTGTGTCACAACGGCCCCCGTAGCATCCCGCTGGCAGTGAAGGACATAGCCATCCGAAGAGCTGCCGAGGGTGAGATAGCTCGGATTGGCGCCAAGATTTGCGTTCACAATGAGCGAGTCGCCGAAGACGTCCACGATCGTCAGAACGCCCGGCGCGCCAT
>JAHFTZ010000281.1 GCA_023265355.1 Terriglobus sp. | reverse complement strand
TCGTCCGTAGGAGCGCCTGATCGCCTACTTCCGTTACGTGTCCCTTGAAAGATTTGCCGGGGAGGGCATCGACGGTGACTTCGACCTGCTGATTGAGCTTGACGTTGACGACGTCCGTCTCGTCCACCTTGACCTCGGCGGTGATGACGGACATATCTGCTAAGGTCATCAGGGTGGATCCCTGCGCGTTCTGGATGCCGGTCACCATGGTCTCTCCCTCGCGGACAGGAACATTGGTGACAAGCCCATTGAAGGGTGCGCGCGAGATGGTCTTGTCCAGAGCGTCGAAGTTGGCCCGCTGCGAGGCGACGGCCTGATCCACGTGGCCGAGTGCGGAAGCCGTTTGGGCTCTGGATTGTGCTACGGCGGCCTGACGTTGCTGCAAGGTGGCCGCAGATACGTCATAAGCCGCCTTGCGTGAGTCGTAATCCTGCTTGGAGACGAGTTTCTGTTCGTAAAGCTTCTCGTAGCGCTCGATATCGAAGCGCTTCTGCTGTAGGTCGGCAATTGCCTGGGCCACGTTTGCTTCTGCGGTCTTTTCGGCGGCGAGATACGAATTGACGTCCGTCTTCTGAGAAGAGATGGTGGCGTTCTGTGCGGCGACGGTCGCCTGGGGCTGGACGCTTTCAAGCGTTGCCAGCACCTGCCCCGTGGTGACGTGGTCGCCTTCTTTTACATAGAGATGAGTAATCCGTCCGAAAGCCGTGGCGCCTACATTGACGTAGGTTTTTGGCTTGATTTGTCCGGTCCCGCTGACCACAGAGACGAGATCCTGGCGCGAAATCTTGGTGGTCGTGACTTTGGTGACGTTGGAGCGACTGTGCATGACGCTGCCGATGATAACCGCGGCAAGAACGACCACAAGTGCGACAAGGATGAGAACTTTCCGTTTACTCATAGGTGCGGTTTTCTCTTTTCGTCAAAACGTCCGAAAGTACATTCGAGGGCTAACGGACACACTTACGCGCAAAGCGCGGAGCGGGTTCGTGGTAGATAAAATGGTGCGTTCGGAGACGAGAAGAATCATAGCAGCGTTATGACCGGGCGCAGAGATTTTTGCCAGGGGGAATATCTCCTGGCCCCATCGCTCGTCCAACTTGTAGGGTTGCCTGTGGAAGCCTAGAATATGGATACAAGCGATAGTTGTCGGTTTTGGGGTATTGGAGCGCGATGAGCAGATTCAAGTCATTGGTGTGCAGCGGGTTATTTCTGGGTAGCGTTATGTTGACAGCCGGTGCCGTTGCGCAGGAAGCGCCGGTGGGTGATTCGTCCGTGACGAAGTCTCCATCCGTTGCGGAGAAGCCCGATCCGACGAAGCGCCGTCTCTCCGATCGCGAGAAATTCCATCAGCAAAAAGAGCTCCGGGCAGAAATCAAGGAAGGGCCATATAAAAAGTGGCTCAACGAAGATGTCCTGTGGATCATCACGGATGAAGAGGCGCAGGCGTTCAAGCATCTGGCCAACGACGAAGAGCGTGACGCATTCATCGAAAACTTCTGGCTCCGCCGAAATCCAAATCCAGACTCTCCGGATAATGAGTTCAAAGAGCAGCATTACCAGCGCATCGCCTATGCAAATGAGCATTTTGCGGCAGGTAAACCGGGTTGGAAGACCGACCGCGGCCACATTTACATTGCGTTTGGTAAACCGGACAACATTGAGTCGCACCCCAGCGGAGGTCAGTACCAGCGCCCGATGGAAGAAGGCGGAGGCAGCACGTCGACCTTTCCGTTCGAGACGTGGCACTACCGTTATCTCGAAGGCATCGGTGACAACATCGATCTTGAGTTTGTCGACAGTTGCATGTGCGGCGACTACCACATGACGATTGACCGCTCTGAAAAGGACGCGCTGAAGCACGTTCCCGGTGCAGGTCTGACACAGGCGGAAGAGATGGGGCAGTCGTCCAAGGCGGACCGCTTCTCCGGCGGCGGTTTGGAGCAGCTCGGCAAGGGACCGATGCAGACTCAGCAGCAGGCGAAGCAGTTTGATCGGCTCTCGCTGATGGCGAAGATTATGGCTCCTCCTCCCATCAAGTTCAAGGATCTGGAGCAGTACATTGGATCGGCGCAGATCCTCAAGGGGCCCCCTTTCCTCTTCGATGTACGCACGGACTATGTCAAGGTGACGAACGAGACGATCCTGGTTCCTCTAACCCTGCAGATCCGAAACCGCGATATCACGTTCAACAACAAGGACGGTGTTGCCACGGGAACGGTGAATATCCTCGGTCGCGTATCGAATCTCAACCATCGCGCCATCCAGACGTTTGAGGACACAGTTCAGATCAGCGAACCCTCTGAACTTCTGGCTGCGGCCCAAAACCGGCAATCGGTCTATTGGAAGGCGATCCCCTTGCGTCCAGGTTTGTACAAGGTGGATATCGTTATCAAAGACGTAAACAATCCTGACCATATCGGGACCTGGAAGCGCAGCGTCAGTGTTCCGAAGTATGACGATGACAAGCTTGCGTCTTCGTCGCTGATCCTGTCGGACTCCATGCACCGCGTTCCTACCAAGGAGATCGGTTCGGGTAACTTCGTCATCGGGAACACCTGGATTCGTCCTCGGGTGTCTGCGGGACCGAAGACGCCGGTCAACTTCAAGAGAAATCAGGACCTTAGCTTCTGGATGCAGGTGTACAACCTCGGCATCGATGAGAAGAGCAAGAAGAACGATGCTCAGATCGAGTACGAAGTGAAAGACCTTGCCACGAACAAGACCATCCTGACAACCTCGGAGACGAGCCAGAAGCTTAGTCCGAACTCCGATCAGGTAACCCTGGAGAAGAGCATGCCTTTGGCCAGCCTTCAGCCGGGCCAGTATCAGGTCACGATTAAGGTGAACGATGGCGTCTCCAAGCAGCAGATTGCGGAGTCGGCGCCCTTCACGGTTGAGTAAAGAGGAAGTATGATGTCAGGTACGACCGCGAGACATGGATACGACGGTCGGCCTTCTTCAGAGAGAACCACCTGAAGACACTTAATTGGCCAAGCGGGACTGTAGTGGAGCGCCGTTACGACGCGTTCAATTGGCAAGTATGGAGTGATATCTTCAGGTGTTGCGACTCGCTCGAACTCGAGGTTTTGCGTTCCCCCTGGCGGCAGTGTTGCTCGCCCTGGGAGCGACGCCGCCAGTTGCGGGGCAGACCTGGAGCCGGGCTGGAACTTCGGCAAGTGTGAGCGGATGGGTTCGCGATGCGGCAGGCGTACCCCAGATTGGTGCCATCGTTCAGGTGCTGGCCTCCAATACTCAGTTGGCCGGGACTGCTGTAACCGACATGAAGGGGCACTATCGTCTGGCTAATTTGCCTGCCGGGAAGTACCTTGTACGCGCGACGCAGGCACTTTATCTCCCCGCACAGAGAGACAATCTCAAACTGGTGAGCGGATCGCGTGCCGTGGTGGATCTCACCCTGGCGACGTTGTTTACACCCTCGCAGTGGCTTCCGGCGCAACGCCGTGGACCAGAAGATTCCGGCGACGACTGGATGTGGACCCTCCGGTCCTCGGCCAGTCGGCCAATCCTGAGGTGGGTCGATGACGGTACGGGCAAGGCAAGCTCAGTCGACTATTCTTCGAGCGCTACAGAGAGCGGCCACAAGGTGATGTCGGAGAATCGTCTCGCGGTCATCAGCGATGATAGCGGCTTCGCGCACGGCGGTGTGCATCAATCTTTGACGATGGAACGGCTTCATCCAGACGGTATCGGAAGCATTCTTCGAGCCGATCTCTCCGGTGCACGTACCCCATATCCGGTTGCCCCATCTGCCGACGTGGTCGTCGGTTTTCAGCGTGGAACCGCCTTGGGCGGATATCAGCGGACGCTCCTGACCTATCATTTGCACCCCGAGCTGGTGGGCCGCGGCAGCACCAATGGAATGCAGGCGGCCACGGTTCGGTCCGCCCAGCGCATAGCACTGGGCGACACGGTCATGATTGACGCAGGATCGATGCTCCGCGAGGTCAATATTGCTGGCAATGCAGTGTCGATGCTTCCGTTCGTGAGCGTCTCTGTGAAGCCTGCCGAGCACGTGATCCTCACCTATGGCTACGCGACCAGTGGGGAGCTTCAGAGTCTGGATGACCTGGATCGCGTCGAGGTTGAGATGCCAGTCGCGGTAGCGATGAATGGGCATCTTCAGACGCAGCGTGGG
>JAHFTZ010000280.1 GCA_023265355.1 Terriglobus sp. | reverse complement strand
CTCTTCCGCGTAAGCAGCAAGGTCTGGGCGAACATCGAAGTCTCCTTCATGGAAGAAGAACCCCCTCTCCCTCGGCGGTGACGGACGCGTGGAGACGAAGGTCTGGTGCACCCCCAAGCGCTGCCACCGGGCGGAGAACGATATGATCACCGATATATCCGTTCGCTTCGCTAATGCCTCGCACGTGGATCTTCGTGGGCCCCTGTTGATAGAGCAGATCCACAGTCTGTCCGGCGCGGACCGCAAGCGTTCGCACTTTTGCTTCTTGCGGAAGAACCGAATTTATCGACTGGACTATATCCGTTTGCAATGAGACTGGCACCAGCACAGCGGGCCGCTCAGGAAACTTGCAATCCAAGACGCGAAACCACATTTTGTGCAGAAGTGGATCCAAGTGCATGCCCACAGCACGAAATCCAACCGAGCTTGCTGCAAGGGCGGATGCCTCTGCTGAATCTGAGCTCTCCCCGACAGCAAGACGCGCTGCAGCTACAGGTGTTGCGGCGCAAGAGGAGGCCAGAGCATAGCTGGCCGATAGAGCAGCGAGCAAGAGAAAAGCGAAGATGCGCGACATCACCGCACCAGTCCGTTGACCTGGGAGTACATGTCGTCCGCCACGTGAATCACCTTGGAGTTACTCTCATACGCCCTCTGGGCCAGGACCATCTGGACAAACTCTTCGACCACATCGACGTTGGAGTTTTCGAGATAAGACTGCTGCAGCGTGCCCATGCCGGAGTTTCCACCCGGCAGATCCGTGATGGCATTCCCTGACGCCAATGTTGGCTGAAAGAGATTACCTCCAAGCGAGTTGAGACCGCCGGGATTTGGGAAGGTTGCCAGCTGAATCGTTCCGAGCTGCGTTCCGGTGGTTGATCCGGGAATCGAGGCCGTGACGACGCCGTATGCTGAAATGGTGACGCTCGTCGCATTTGCCGGGATCGAGATGGCAGGCGTCAGCAGATCGCCGTTCACCGTTGCCATCTGTCCCTGACCGTTGGGCGGGAAGCTACCCGCGCGGGTATAAGCGAGTGTGCCATCCGGACGGATCACCTGAAAAAATCCCTGTCCCTGGATCGCAAGATCATACTGATTCCCGGTCTGATTGAACTCTCCCTGCGTCAGGACGACCTCAGAGGCGATCGACTTGGTACCAAGACCGATCTGCAATCCCGCCGAGGTCGTCTGTGTCGTCTGCGCGGAGCCCGGCGTCACGAGGTTCTGATAGACAAGATCTTCAAACTCCAGACGTCTCCGCCGAAAGCCCGAGGTTCCAGAGTTCGCAAGATTGTTCGCAATGGTGTCTAGGTTGGCCTGTTGTGCGCTCATGCCGCTGGCCGCCGTGTAAAGTGCTCGAATCATAAAGTACTCCTAGGGGGGACGTTGATGGGTCGTTAAACTTTGCCAAGATCTTCGGCGGCGGTCTTATCCAGAGTGTTCGAGAAGAGATTGACGGCGCGCTGCATCATCTCCGCTTGACGCTGCAGAAGAAGAAGCTTCATGCTCCCGCCCACGCTGCCCTCATTCGCCCCTTCAAGGCTTCCCTGCTGCACGCGCGCTTCAGAAGCTGTGGCAGTGGCTCCCTCGCGCGCGACAAGAAGGTTTGTGCCCTCTGCCGTGAGATCCTCGCCTTTGAAGTTAGAGACTCCCAACTTGCCGGCAATGGCACTACCGTCTGCGGTGAGCACGGAGATCGTACCGTCGCTACCGACGTGAACATCACCTGTGGGAACGACGATCTTCTGCCCTGCTCCGTCCAGAACCGCATCGCCCCTTCGAGTCTCCAGAGTGCCGTCAGCGCCGCGGAGAAATCCGCCGTCCCGCGTATAGCGGATGCCATGTGCTGTCTGGACCGCAAAGAATCCGCTTCCATCCAGAGCCAGATCCAGCGGGTTACCGGTGGCAGTGATCTCTCCCTGGGAAAGGTCCAGCGTGTTGCCACCGAGAATGCCAAACGAATTGACGGCGTCGCCAACCTGACTCTCCAGGTCGCCAGGCGGCATCCCGGCGAGAACGCCCCGGAAATAATCCCGCTGAGCGCGGAATCCGCTCGTGTTTGCATTCGAAAGATTGTTCGCGGCCGTATCGAGCGACTGCATCCGAGCAATCAGACCGTTGTATGCGGCGTAGAGTCCACTATCCATACTGAGAGAAGTGGCATTCTTATGACCAAACCGGAGGTCTAAATCCTTAGAAACTTGTAATTACAGAGAAGACTTTTGCGCAAAGAATTTAGACATAGCAGCGAATGCTTTCGAGACGGAGTTGCGGCGTGGCCACTTCAGTCACGTTCAATGCAAAGTAGCCATTCAGTACAACCACTTCACCGCGTGCGACGATGCGGTCTCCGATGACCAGATCCACGGGATCGGAGACGTTCCGATCGAGTTCGATGACATCTCCGGGACTGAGGGCAAGAATCTCTTTAAGCTGCATCTCGCGTGCGCCGAACTGAAGTGTGGCGTCAAGCTCGATGTCCATCAAGAGATCGAGTGCTGGGGTGATTGCTGGATCATTTTCGTTTAGTTGTTCCACGGAAGATTCTCCTCGCTCGTTGGTGGTGGTGTCTGTACGGAGGACGCCATATGCGGCGTGATGATGTTTGCGGGAGACACTTGTCCATTTCCCACCTGGGCTGCACGATGTTCTCCTGCGCGGACAGGGTGCGCGCGAAAGGCCGTAACCGCACCCACACGGAGTTCTGCGGTCGTGTTCCGAGGGAGCGGCAGACGAACGATCTGGCCGACCTGCATCGCCATGATCTCGTCCGCGCCGAGACGCATCGGAGGAAACTGAAGAGCAACGGAGAAACGGGACTGAACGATACGGTCTTCGACCCGGAGGCGCGACTCTGCAGAACGGCGGCGTGGCCGGTCCCGCTGCGAGATCATCTTGCGCAAAATGGAGCTGAGAGCAACTGCCGGAATACAGAAGACGAGATTTCCCTTCGCCTCCGGCATCACTACTTCGTAGGTCATACAAAGGGTCTTCTCAACTGATCCCATGAGGCGCTGAAGCTGTCCTTCTCTTTCCCGCTTTTCGGTGGCAAAGTGTATTCCGGATGCTTGCCATGCGACGTTGAACTCACGTGCGATCATCTCGGAGACGGAGAATAGGATCGCCTCTTCAATCTCAGTCAGATCGCGCACCTCGCTGGCGCGGCCACTGCCGCCGAGAAGAAGATCCACAATCGGCGACACGAGATTGAGATCAATCTGCAGTGCACCATGCACGCCGAGGGGTTCCAGACGTAATGACGCTACGTAAGCCGCCTCGGGAATCGTGGCAAGAAAGCCGCTGAAGAGCTTCTGCTCCGTTGCGACGAGATTTGCGATAAACGAAGTACGAAGCCACGCACCCAGAGTGTGTGTAAGATTTCGAGCGAACTGGTCCTGCATATTATGAAGAGCACGGAGTTGTTCCGGGCCGATATGTCCGGCACGGCTAAAAGTGTAGCGCTCGCTTGGGTCACCCAAATTCGGTATAGATGGTTTACTGCTCATGGATCCGGTCTTACCTCTTTTCTTTCTTCGACGACTTCTTGTTCGCGAGATCCGCAAGCGAGACCCGCAGCCTTGCCACGGCGGAGGAGTGGATCTGCGAAACACGCGACTCGACTACGCCGAGGGTCAGACCAACCTCTTTCATCGTCAGTTCCTCGTAGTAATAGAGCGTAAGCACCATACGTTCGCGCTCGGGCAGGTCGTCGATGGCTTCCATGAGATGTTGCTTCAGTTCTCCCTTCAGACAACGAAAGAGTGGACCGTCTTCCGGAGACCCTGGTATATAGGCAAGTTCCTCGTCGCCTGAATCTTCCCCGCGTTCTACATGCAGGCTGCCGATCTCCAGCCCCCTGAGTTCGTTCAAGAGTCCCTGATACTCGCTCAGAGAGAGATTCATCTCGCGGGCGATCTCCTGTTCGGCGGGCGCGTAGCCACACCGCTGCGTGAGGACACGGATTGCCTCCTCCACGGCCCGGCCCTTACGGCGCAGTTCGCGCGGACTCCAGTCCAGCGTCCGTAGCGAATCGAGGATGGCTCCGCGGATTCTGAACTGCGCATAGCTTTTGAACTGAACTCGCTTCGAATCGTCAAACTTGGAAAACGCGTCGATCAGGCCGATCATGCCCGCAGCGATAAGGTCGTCGAGCTCCACATGTTGCGG
>JAHFTZ010000279.1:686-4180 GCA_023265355.1 Terriglobus sp. | reverse complement strand
CGACTACATGCGCCTGCTCTTTGCGCGCTGCGGCACGGTCACCTGCCTGCACTGCGGTGGCATTGTGAAGCGCGACACGGTCGATGAGATCGCCACCTCTGTGATCGACCTCGGCGAAGGTACGCGGCTTTACGCTCTGTTTCCTATCGTGCGCGCTGAGGTTAAGATCGAGCCGATGCAGGAGTTTGCTCCTCCGGTAGAAGAGATAAAGCCTGCGAAGAAAAAGGCTACAAAGAAGGGCGCGAAGACGGCCTCGGCTCCCGACATCAGCGATGTACTGAAAGAGCGGCTCGCAGAGCTCCGCAAGCGCGGCTACAACCGTCTCTTTCAGAACGGACAGATCGTGGAGTTCTCCACGCCGGAGAGTCTGCTCGAACTCGACTTCAATGAGCCGATCTTCGTCCTGATCGACCGTCTGGCAGTCTCCGCCGAGGTGCGCTCGCGTATCGTCGATGCGATCGAGACGGGCTACCGCGAGTCCGGTGAAGTCCAGTTCCTTACCGTTCCTCATGACGAAGCGGAACCGGAGCGAATCCGCTTTTCCGCAGCTTTCGAGTGCACCAACTGTCATCGCGCCTATCGCGAACCTGAGCCCCGTCTCTTCAGCTTCAACAACCCCTTCGGCGCGTGCCCGCGCTGCCAGGGGTTTGGCAATACGATCGACTTCGATCCGAACCTGATTATCCCCAACACCGCGCGAACGCTGGACGACGGAGCAATCGATCCCTGGGTGAAGCCGAAGTATCGTCCCATGCACAGCGAGATGAAGCGCTTCGCCAAAGAGAAGAAGATTCCCGTAAACGTGCCGTGGTTCGATCTGACTCCGGCGCAGCAGGAGATGCTCTGGGAGGGCGAAGGCGGCTTCTCCGGCATTCGTGGTTTCTTCAATCTTCTGGAGCGCAAGAAGTACAAGCTGCATGTCCGCGTCTTTCTTTCGAAGTATCGCGGCTATGCGCCCTGTCCGGAGTGCAAGGGGCAGCGCCTTCGCGCGGAAGCTCGCGCTGTTCTGCTGGAGAATAAGAACATCTGCGAAGTGGGCGCGCTCACCATCACGGCGGCACGGGCCTTCTTTGACAGCCTGCAGCTCTCGCCTTCGCAGGCAGAGATCGCCGGGAAGATCCTGGACGAGGTACGCCAGCGCACGGGGTTCCTCGAAGAGGTTGGGCTGGAGTATCTGACGCTGGACCGCCTCAGTTCCACGCTCTCGGGCGGAGAGTCGCAGCGTATCCAACTCGCGTCTTCGCTTGGGTCGAAGCTCGTCGGCGCGCTTTATGTTCTGGATGAGCCCTCCATCGGTCTGCACTCGCGCGATACGGCAAAGCTGGTTCGCATTCTGCATTCCCTCCGCGACCTGGGCAACACGATTCTCGTTGTAGAGCACGATCCCGATGTGCTGCGTGCCGCCGACCGCCTTTTGGATCTTGGTCCCGGCGCGGGTGAACTGGGTGGCAAGCTACTCGCCGAAGGAACGGTGGAAGAGGTCAGCAATAATCCCAATTCCATCACCAGACGCTATCTCTCCGGAAGAACCAGCATCCCCATTCCGCGTGATCGCCGCGAGCCGTCCCGCGATTTATTGAAGCTCAAAGGCGCGCGTGCCAACAACCTGCGCGGCGTGGATATGGAGATACCTCTTGGCATGCTCGTTGCCGTTACCGGCGTCTCAGGCTCCGGTAAGTCCACCATTGTGCACCAGGTTCTTTACCGTGGCCTGATGCAGGCGCTCGGTCAGAGCGAGGGCGGAGACACCGCGAATCTGTATCGTGAACTTACCGGCACACATTTCTTGCGCGATGTCGTCTTGGTGGATCAATCACCTATCGGACGCACACCGCGTTCGAATCCCGTAACGTACATCAAGGCCTTTGACGCGATCCGTGAACTCTTCGCACAGCAGCCTGATGCGCGCCGCAAGAGCTACACCGCAGGCAGCTTCAGCTTCAACGTTCCCGGAGGCCGCTGCGATGTCTGCGAAGGCGACGGCACGGTCACGGTGGAGATGCAGTTCCTCGCGGATGTGGAGCTTCCCTGCGAGGAGTGCAATGCCACGCGGTATAAATCCGGCATTCTTGAAGTGAAGTACAAGAACAAGAACATCTACGACGTTCTGAATATGACGGTGCAGGACGGGCTTCACTACTTTGCTGGACATCCTAAAATCGTGGATCGCCTCCAGGTTCTCGATGAAGTCGGCCTGGGTTATGTCCGCCTTGGGCAGTCTGCGACGACGCTCTCCGGAGGAGAGGCGCAGCGGGTCAAGCTGGCTGCGCACCTTGCGACGATCCGTGCCGCTTCTACTACGCGTGGTGTGCCGACAAAGGTCGCCAGCCGGGTGCTTTACATCCTCGACGAGCCCACCACGGGCCTTCACTTTGAAGACGTGGGCAAGCTGCTGACGGCGTTCAAAAAGCTCATCGACGGCGGCGGTTCGCTCCTCGTGATCGAGCACAATATGGACATCATCAAGTCTGCGGACTGGGTCATCGACATGGGGCCTGAGGGTGGCGCGGCAGGCGGGATGGTGGTGGGCGTCGGAACACCCGAAGAGATCGCCCGCATCCCGGAGTCTTACACTGGAAGATGGCTCGCGCTCGCCCTGGAGGGCAAAGTTTGAAGATCCTCGCTGCCCTTTTCGTCCTTGCCGGAACCTCGTTTGCGCAGATGCAGCTTCCTGCCGGAACGCGCTCTGCCCTGGATGTCGAGGAGCAACAAAAACAGGTCCAGAATGCCGAAGAGCTGCTCCAGAAGAACGAAGCGGTCAAGGCCCGCGATCTACTGCAAACCATCCTGAAGAGCGATCCGAAGAATGCTCGCGCCTCGTACGACCTTGGCTTTGCCGCCGAATCGTTGAAGGACGAGGCTGGTGCTGAGGCGGCTTATCGTTCCGCTATCGCCGCAGATAAAAACCAGTTCGAATCCCGCCTCGCTCTGGGTCTACTTCTGGCCCGCCAAGGCAAGATGGCGGAGTCTCGCGAACAGCTCTCTGCTGCCACGGAGCGCACTCCCGTGAGCGACCCCAGCAATAAAGGGTTGGCTTTCCGTGCCCTGGCGCGGCTGGATGCAGGCAAAAACAACGATGCCGCACGGGACGAACTGCTGCAGGCGCTCAAGCTCTCCCCGGAGACTCCGGACGATCGGGAACTTGCCGCGCAGATTGCTTCCTCCTCCGGGGATAGCGCCGATGCCGAAACCGTCTATCGGCGCGTTTTGACAGAGTCACCCGGCCAGATCGAAGCCAGCATCAGCCTCGCGCGCCTGCAGGCACGTGCGTCCAGGTTTACTGACGCTGAAGCTACGCTCAACAAGGCTCTGGAGACCCATCCCGGCGACGTAACGCTCTCGACGCAGCTCGCCAGCATCTACGGGGCTGAAAAGAAACCTGAGACCGCCCTTCCTCTCCTGGAAACGGCCCACACCGCTCACCCTGAAGATCCGAACGTCTCCCGCATGCTGGCACGCCTGTACGTTCAGACCGGAGCGCCGGACAAATCCAT
>JAHFTZ010000279.1:0-676 GCA_023265355.1 Terriglobus sp. | reverse complement strand
AAATCCATTCCGCTGTACGAGACCCTGCTCAAGGCCGCGCCGGATGACGTGGAACTCCTGGATGACTATGGCGACGCGCTCATGCGCAATAAGCAGTTCGCCCAGGCCGAGGACGTTCTTAAAAAGGCGGTAGCCCGTCCGGACGCCTTTTCCTCGAAAGAATCGCTCGCCGGAGCGGCTGCGCATCTTGCTTTTGCCGCTTCCGCGAACAAGGACGCCGCTACCACACTGCAAGCTTTATCCATCCGGAACAGTATCGCTCCGCCCTCTGCATCTTCCCTCTTCCTAGAGGCGATTGCACATGATAGATTGCATCACACGAAACTTTCGGTAGACCTCTACCGCCAGTTTCTTCAGGCAGCAAACGGAAGTTATCCCAACGAGGAATGGGAAGCAAAACATCGCATCCTGGCCCTCGAACACGCAAAGTAAGCCTTCAGCAGGAGGTGCGCTATGCAGGTCGCAGTCGCAAAATCGGTCCCCCATTTTCCCTTACAACTTCTCTGTATGACGGTGCTCGCGGCAGCGAGCATGCCTTGCCATGCGGCCATCGATCTGACGCCGGATGCGCGCCTGGTCGCCGATCTGGAGCTTCGTGCCGTCCAGGCAGACCCACGGGAGAAGCCCTATCTCTACACCGAACTCGCGGACAAGCTCACGCTTATGGCAAGCCGAC
>JAHFTZ010000278.1 GCA_023265355.1 Terriglobus sp. | reverse complement strand
GATGAGACCGCGTCGAACAAGTTGGACGGCATCTACGCCGCTTCCAAGAAGACCTGGCTGGCGGAGTACTTTCCGGAAGATGCTGATGGAACCGAGATCGCTCCCGACGGTCGCGTGATGGAGATGCTGAGTGAGCACACGCTCGAAGGCTGGTTCGAGGGCTATGTCCTTACCGGACGCCACGGTCTTCTTTCCACCTACGAAGCCTTCGTGCATGTGATCGATTCGATGTTCAACCAGCATGCGAAATGGTTGGAGAAGGCGAAGAATGAACTCAGTTGGCGTGCTCCCGTGCCGTCGATCAACATTCTCATCACATCGCTCGTGTGGCGGCAGGATCACAATGGCTTCACGCACCAGGACCCTGGCTTTCTTGACGTCGTAACCAACAAGAGCCCGGACGTAGTACGCATCTATCTACCGCCCGATGCGAACTGCCTGCTCAGCGTGGCGGACCACTGCCTGCGCTCGCGCGATTACATCAACGTCATCGTTGCGGATAAGCAGCCTCATCTCGTCTTCCTCGATATGGATGCAGCTGTGAATCATTGCACCAAGGGCATCGGCATCTGGGACTGGGCCAGCACGGACGATTGTGTGGAGCCCGACGTCGTGATGGCGTGCGCAGGCGATATCGCCACCATGGAGGCCCTTGCTGCCGTGGCGATCCTCAAGGAGAAGTTCCCCGATCTAAAGATTCGTTTCGTCAACGTCGTCGATCTCTTCCGCCTCATGCCGATCGAAGAGCATCCACACGGACTTTCGCAGAGAGACTTCGACTCACTCTTTACGAAGGACAAGCCGGTCATCTTCAACTTCCACAGCTACGCTTCGCTTATTCATAAGCTCGCGTATCGGCGAACGAACCACGCCAACATTCATGTCCGCGGATACAAGGAGAAGGGAAACATCAACACGCCCTTCGAGCTTGCGATCATCAACCAGGTGGATCGCTTCGATCTCTGCATCGACGTGATCGATCGCGTTCCGCGGCTGCAGACAACGGGTGCCCACGTCAAAGACTGGTTGAAGAACGAGATTATCGACAGCCTGAACTACGCGCACGCCGAGGGCATCGACAAGCCGGAGATCCGCGACTGGACATGGCCCGAGTAGGCATGTCGACCTCGGCGAACGCGCAGACGGTTCTTGTTCTCAATAGCGGATCTTCCTCTCTCAAGTTCGGCGTCTTTCGTCGTGGCGATGAGGATGAAGATCTGCTCCTTGAGGGCAGTGCGGAGGGCATCGGGCGAGAGAACGGGAGCTTGAAGATCCGCTCGGCGGATGGGAAAATTTTGCTCTCTCAGGAGCACCTGTTGGAGTCGCAACAAGAGGCTCTCCAGAAGCTTGCGTCTTCACTCGCCGAGCACTTGTATGAAGCGCCCGCAGCGGTAGGCCATCGCGTCGTACATGGCGGACCGCATCTCAGGGAACATCAGTTGCTGACACCCGATGTGCTGCAACAGCTTGAGGCAGCGGTGCACTTTGCCCCGCTGCATATTCCGCAGGCAGTCGCGCTCATTAAGCAGGCGCAGGCGATCTTTCCTGATTGCCCTCACTTCGCCTGCTTCGACAATGCCTTTCACCGTACCATGCCGGAGGTCGCGGCGCATCTCCCTTTGCCTGCACGCTACTTTGAGCAGGGTGTGATCCACTACGGTTTCCACGGCATCTCGTATGAATCCATCGTCCATCGCCTCGGAGACAAGCTTCCCAGGCGTGCCATCTTTGCGCACCTGGGAAGCGGTTCCAGCTTAGCTGCCGTGCTCGACGGCAAGTCCATCGATACCTCCATGGGACTGACGCCAACAGGTGGCGTTCTCATGGGGACGCGCACCGGCGATCTCGACCCCGGCGTTCTTCTCTACCTGATGCGGTCTGAATTGATGGACGCGGATGCTCTGGAGAAGATGCTGAATCACGAGTGCGGGCTTGCGGGGCTGTCGCATGGTGAAAACGACATGCAGGCACTTCTGCAGCGTTCGCAGAACGGGGATGCGCCTGCGGAACTCGCCATCTCGGCGTTCTCCATCTCGGTGCGGAAGTTCATCGGAGCTTATGCCGCGCTCATGGGTGGGGTCGATCTACTGGTCTTCACCGGTGGAATCGGCCAGCACAGCGAAGCGATTCGCAAACGGATCTGCGATGGTCTTCAGTTTCTTGGACTCGATGCCGCAGGCGAAAAAATCAAAGTGATGCCGACGGAAGAAGAGCGCCAGATTGCGCGGCACTGCCGGCAGCTTCTGGCTTCGCAGTAGAAGAGCTCTTTTCGACGAGACGAGAGTATCCTCCAGCGAGATTCTATTAATGTCGTCGTTAGCCTACATTGCTGCCAATTTACAAAAAAAGTTGTTCCATTGTGATCGCTTCATCGTTTAATGCGGTGGGCAATCCTCTTGCCGTTTCGTCGCCCTGAAAAGTTCAGCGGAGAATCCAATGGGAACCTCACCTCGGCTTCGGCATATGCGTGCGGCGGAGCACGCACTCCCGTATCGCGTCATCTTCGAAGAGTTATTCGCCATCGGCAAAGACGATCCAGAGCTCCAGGACCAGAGGATCGTCAATTTGGCGAAGCAGGCCTTCGCTCCTTCAGCCAGGGCGTCCGGCAAGAACGGTGCGGCGCAGCCAGGCCCGACCGCGTGTCCGCAGCCGGAGCTGACGGCGGAGGAGGCGGAGCGACTCCTCTTCGACCGCATCGCAGAGGTGGAACATAAGTACGAAGAGCTGGCGGACAGTAAACGGAAGCGTGAATATAAAACGTCCACGGAGGCGGAGTTGAGCAGGCTGGAGACTCCGCTCCTGGATCTGCTCCATCGCATTCCCCGCTCTTCGCTCTGTCTCTCCGGCGGTGGAATCAGAAGCGCTGCCTACTCCCTTGGCGTCCTTCAGGCGCTTGCACGGTTTCGCAGCGGCGGATCTGGACCGAGTTACAAAGATCCAGAGAAGCCGTCCGTGCTGCAGCAGTTCGATTATCTTTCGACGGTCTCTGGCGGCGGTTATATCGGAAGCTGGCTCACCGCCTGGACGCAGAGGGTGTATCAAGCCTCCGTTGACGCGAAAGCGCCGATCTCCGCCGGGGCTGCATTTCATGCGGTCACACGGGGCGTCGCTGGCGATGTGGAACATACATCGGGTGACCCCGCACGAAGACCGATTCGACACCTGCGTGAATACACAAGCTTTCTCGCGCCCAAGCTCGGATTGACGCTCGACACCTGGACGCTTGCTGCGCTCGTACTGCGCAATCTGCTGGTGAACTGGATCATGATTGTTCCGATCATCCTGGCGCTCGTGGCCGGCTTGCAGACCGTGCACTACGGAGTCTTCGATCTCGCCGATTTCATGTTCCGGCACCAGAGCGTCTGGTGGTGGATCGCGGCGGGCCTGCTCTACACACTCGCAGGTACGACTGCTGGCCGACGCATGCCTTCGTGCCCGCCCGCAGACCGCACGCCCAGGTCCGATGGCGTTATGCCCGTTCTTTTACTCTTCATCTTTCCACTGGTCTTTGCGAGTCTCTTCGTCTGCATGTTCTGGGCAAACCTCGGAACCGGATGGGTTGCGGCGCGAGAGGTGCTGCTGCAACGGCTCACCCTCGCGTCCTTCGTTACCTTGTTCAGCGTTCCGGTGATGCGCCTCATTCGCGGCAGAAAGGTGATCGAACAGGAACACACCATGGCGGGGTATCTCTTCGCCGGATTTGGGGCGGCACTTCTCACCAGCGTGCTGCTTGCGTCCACGGTGTACACGGTGGGGCTGGTATTCGATGCGCCCTTTCGTCAGGGACCTCCGGTCGATCTCCACGGGTCGCTCGCGTATACCCACTTCGGTTCGTTGTTCCATGAGCTAAGCCTTCCTTCGCCGCCGCTCCAGTCGGCGGGTATAGAGAAGATTCTGCAGCGCGACGGATTCCTTGCGCACGCCTTCGCCGTTCTCGGTTTTCCCGTGGTCTGGGTGTTCCTTATTGCGGCCTCCGCACTCTTCTCGGGCCTTCTGGGAATCTTTGAAGAGGATGTGGACCGTGAGTGGTGGGCGCGTGCCGGCGGTCTCATGATGGGGGTCCTGATGGCCTGGATTGTGGGGGAGGGTATGGTGATTCTCGCACCTCATCTCACGACCACAGTCTCGAAAGGCGTTGGGACTGCAGTGGTTGCGCTTACCGCAGGGCTCTTTGGAGCTC
>JAHFTZ010000277.1 GCA_023265355.1 Terriglobus sp. | reverse complement strand
TGGCTCACAGCGCAACGGAAGAAGACCTTTTGGGACACCGCAAGCATCCCGGATCGCGTGAAGGGCAAGACGATCTACGAAGTAGACAAACTGGTCGCACCGCAGTTCCCCATGCTCGGCGCGCAGGTGCCGGAGTCCGTCATGATGAAGGTGCACGACTGGGTTGCCGTGGTGGACAAAGCAATCGAGTTGGTCGGAGAAGACCATGTATCCATAGGTACGGACTTCGATGGCGGACCCACGCTCGCACGCGGTATGCGCGACGTGCGCGATCTCCCTATGGTTACAGAGGCCATGCTACGTCGAGGTTATTCGGAAGAACGGATCGACAAGTTTTGGGGCGGCAATCTCCTGCGTGTCTTCGGAGAGATTACGCACACGCCGAAACGCGCTTCCTGAGTCCCTGAGCGTCGAAGGGCGCGTGCACCTTCGCGTCATTGTCGAAGTAGACGAAGACATCGCGGCTTTTCAAGCGAGGCCCGTCCTTGGAGCTTGCGCGTTTTCCATCATGCACTTCGCCTCCACGGCTCCAGATGTCGACGCGCTTGGCCCATCGGTCGAGCTCTGTCTCACTGTATCCACTCGTGTAAAGCTGCTTACTTCCGTGCAGTCTGCAGTATACGAAATCTGCCGTAACGTCGAAGAGCAGAGGCCATTCCACCGTGTCCGCGACGACCAGACCGATCTGCTTCCTACGCAGGAGCGCGATGAACTCCTCGCAGATGAAGCTGTCGTGGCGTATCTCCATGGCATGTCTTATCGGAAGATCTTTACTTACAAGGGTCCAGTCTCTGCCGTCGAGACGCTCATCATGCTTGCGTGCTAGTTTTGCGGCTTGCCCTTGTGTGCGCGGGAGAATATCGACGAACTCCGTTAGAACCTCAGGGTTGAATCTGAAGTTTGGCGGAAACTGCCAGAGAACAGGTCCCAACTTGCGGCCAAGCTTCAAGACTCCCTGGGCAAAGAAATTAGCCAGGGACGTCTCGACGTCGCGCAGCTTCTTCATATGTGTGATGTAGCGAGAGCCTTTGATTGAGAACTGAAAGTCGTCTGGCGTCTGCGCAGACCATTCGGCAAAGCTCTCCGGCCTCTGCAGCGAATAAAACGAACCGTTGAGTTCGATCGTCGGAAAGGCCTTCGGGGCAAACTCAAGCTCACGCCGCTGCGCGAGTTTTTCAGGATAGAAGACGCCGCGCCAACCCTTGTATCGCCAACCTGAGATCCCGATACGGATCTCGCCTACACGCTCTGTCATCCCGGAAGCCCCTCACCGTTTGGATGCGGTCGAGAGCCTGTACGTTCATCCAGCAGTCGCGCTCCGTGAAGCCAGCGCCTCGTCCACGGACTTGGTCCACAGCGGCATCTCCCAACCGAAGACGTCCCTCAGCTTTGTGCAATCCAGACGGGAGTTCAGCGGACGCTTCGCGGGCGTCGGATACTCCACCGTTGGAATGGGTAGAATCTCGGCGAAGACCTGGTGGGGATGGCGGGCTTTTCCGTCGGCCACGATGCGTTTCGCGAAATCGAACCACGTCGCCTCTCCACTACCCGCTGCGTGATAGATGCCGCTATTGTTCCCGACAAGATCCTCTGCGCTCTGTCCATTACCTCCATCTTCCAACCAGCGAAGAAGGTAGGTAGTCATCGCCGCCAGATCCAAAGCAGAGGTAGGTGCACCGTGCTGATCGTTGATGATCGAAAGCTTCTCTTTCTCCCGCGCCAACTTTGCAATGGTTCCTAGGAAGCTCTTCCCATTGGCGGAGTAGACCCAGCTCGTTCGAAAGATGAGATGCGCAGCGCCCGTTGCAGCTAGGGCGCGCTCTCCATCCAGCTTCGTCTTCCCATAGACATTGAGTGGCCCCGTAGGATCGGTCTCGTTCCACGGGGCAGTTCCACTGCCGTCGAAGACATAGTCGGTTGAAAACGCGATCACAGCCGCGCCGATTCGCTTCGCTTCTTCACCGAGAATTCCCGGCGCAACGGCATTTACTGCGTGCGCACTCTCGGGTTCGGTCTCCGCTCGATCCACGGCGGTGTATGCGCCGGGATGTACGACCCAGCGCGGTCTGACGGCAAGCATCGTCTTGCGAATCGATGCGGCGTCGTTCAGATCGAGCTCAGATCGTGGCGGCGCGATCACCATTCCCAAAGGGGCCAGCAACGGTTGAAGAGCCGCACCCACTTGTCCGGTGGACCCGGTGAGCAGAATTCTGTTGTTCAAGGACAAGTTCGCTGTCTTTCCGCATCGCGCAGTTTATGTAAATTGTTGGAGACCCTTTGCGTTCAGGGCCTTTACTACTCCGCCCACCTCTTGCGCACCTTCGCGGGTCGTGATGAGAAGCGCATCCTCTGTTTCGACGACAACGAGATCGTGCACACCGACGAGAGCAACCTGCTTCCCAGGAGCGTAGACGTAGTTTCCGGAAGAGGTCAGAACCACACTTCCACTCGAATCTACGACGTTCGCGTGGCTGTCGCACGAACTCGTCTGCTGAGAGATCTGGTGCTCGTGCAGTGCCGTCCATGAGCCAAGATCGTTCCAGCCAAACTCCGCCGGAATACAGTACACGTTCGACGCCGACTCACCTTTGGCGGAGCGAGGCTCAAGCACGGCATAGTCGATGCTGATGTTTTCACACAGAGGATAGACACGCGCAAACGTCTCTTCGAAGTGCGGCGTTCCACTCGCATCCGCGATCTCCTGCAGCTGTGCCGCCAGTTCGGGCGAATGCTCCCGGAGAGCGTTGCAAAGGGTCTTTGCGCTCCATAGGAAGATGCCGCTGTTCCACGCGAATCGTCCGGAGGCTACAAACTCTGCCGCACGCTTGCGGTCTGGCTTTTCGGTGAAGCGGTTGACATGCCGGGCGGGAAGCGGAAGTCCCTGCACGATGGAGGCGGCGTCGCCCTGTTCGATATATCCGTAACCGGTCTCTGGCCTTGTCGGTGGAACGCCGAGCACAACGATATTTTCGCCCGCAGCAGCTATTGCAATGCCGGTTCCCAGCGCCACGGCGAAGCGATGCGGATCCATGATGACGTGGTCCGACGGGAAGATTCCGATCACTGCATTAGGCTGTTCGCGCTCGAGCAGAAAGGCCGCGAGGCCACAGGCAGGTGCGGTATTTCGAGCTGCGGGTTCACAGATGAGGTTTTCCGGAAGAACCTCCGGAAGCTGCGTCTGAATTGTCTGCGCAATGATGTCATTCGCGATGATGCGGATGTTCTCTTTGGCCGCGACAAACATCAATCGATCCACTGTTTGCTGAATCATCGTGCGATCGCCGTCGAGAGCCAGTACCTGCTTTGCGCGCGCACGGCGACTGCGCGGCCAGAAGCGCGTTCCGCTGCCTCCTGCGAGAATCACGGGAATAAAGACGGCTGGCGAATCTTGTGCTTCAGAACGCATTCATGCTCCTCTTCGATCTGGTTTCTATGGGGAACTATTCCGCAGTCATATTGTCAGCATAAAGGAAAAGAAGCACCGCGCAGACCGAGGATCATCATCGCGGAAGATGACATAGTCAGACACGCCCCTGTACGGATACGATGGTCACCGGAAGTATACAAAAAGCGGGGCGCGCGAAAATGAAGCAACTCTGGACGGGAATACTCATGACGGGTTTGACAGCAGGTTTAGGAATGAACGCACATGCTACGGTGACTAAAGCACCGTTTGGAAAGCTTCCCGACGGCAAAACCGTCGAGATCTACACGCTCAAAAGCCCCACAGTAGAAGCCCGGGTGATGACCTTCGGCGCTCGCATTGTCAGCGTACGCACGCCAGATCGCGCCGGACATGTGGCCGATGTGGTCCTTGGCTACGAGAATATCGAAGGTTACCTCGCAGATAAAAAAACATACTTTGGTGCGATTGTGGGACGCTATGGCAACCGAATCGCTGGCGGGAAGTTTTCACTCGATGGTAAGTCTTATCAGGTTCCGACGAACGATCACGGAAACTCGCTCCATGGTGGGACCAGCGGTTTCGACCAGAAGGTTTGGACGGCGAAAGAAGTCAGCAACGGGGTTGAGATGACCCTGGTCAGTCCCGATGGCGACATGGGCTTTCCAGGTACACTCACCGCGCATGTTACCTATACCCTCGTAGGCAACGCGCTCCATATCGACTACGTATCGACTTCGGACAAGGATACTGTCCTCAATCTCACGAACCACAGCTACTTCAACCTAAATGGAGAT